>CAYXEY010000029.1:0-20402 GCA_964464105.1 uncultured Planctomycetaceae bacterium | reverse complement strand
TCTCAATAGGTGCCACCGGCGGCTTGCCTGCCAGTGTGAATGCGAGTGGCTTCATCCCTGCCAGCCCCCACCCCGTCGGAGACCGCCGGACATGAACCTCCGCGCCGACGATTACTGGACGATTGCCACCGCCATCTTCTGCGGCGTGGCCTGCGCCATCCCCGGCTGCTTTCTTGTATTGCGCCGGATGTCGCTTCTCGGCGACGCCATTTCCCACGCCATCCTGCCCGGCCTCGTGCTCGCCTTCGTGCTGACCGGCAGCCGCGCCGCCGTCCCCATGCTCATCGGCGCGATGCTCGTTGGACTGCTCACCGCCTTGCTCTCATCGGTACTGAACCGCTGGGGCAAGGTGCCTGAAGACGCCTCGATGGGCGTCGTGTTCACCTCGCTCTTTGCGGTCGGCGTGCTGCTCATTGCCCGCTATGCATCGCAGGTCGATCTTGACCCCGGCTGCGTGCTCTATGGATTGATCGAATTCACCCCGCTCGATCGTGTCCCGCTGCTCGGATACGACATCCCTCGCGCCACCGTGCTGCTCTCGCTCGTCGCCGGCGGCAATCTGCTGCTCCTGGTTCTTTTTTACAAAGAGCTGAAAATCGTCGCCTTTGACGCCTTCCTCGCCACGACCCTCGGCATCAACGCCACTCTGGTGCATTACTGCCTCATGGCCGTCGTCGCCGCCACCACCGTCGCCTCATTCGAATCGGTCGGCTCCATCCTCGTGGTCACCATGCTCATCGCCCCCGGCGCGACGGCCCACCTGCTCACCGATCGCCTCAGCCGCATGATCGCCTGGGCCGCCGCCATCGCCGCCGCATCGGCCATTCTGGGCTACCTGCTCGCCCTCCATTGGAACACGTCGGTCGCCGGCATGATGAGCGTCGTCGCCGGTGTCTTCTTCGCGACAGCCGCCTTTTTTGCTCCGCGACATGGTTATCTCAGCAAGGTACTGCACCAGGCCGTGCTCTCGCTGCGCATCGTCGGCGAAGACGTCGTCGCGATTCTCTATCGCTGGCAGGAAAACGGACAATCCGAGCCGCTTGATCGTGAATCGATCCTCTCGGCCCTGGGTCGTGGCATGCTCCCGCGCATCGCGCTGTGGCTGCTCGCCCGCCAGGGGCAGATTGTCGCCCACCGCGCCGGCGGCATCACGCTTACGCCCATCGGCGCTGATCGCGCCCGCGGCCTCGTCCGCTCGCACCGCCTCTGGGAGAGTTATCTCAACAAGCGGCTCGGCCTCCCCGCCGATCACGTACACGCCCCCGCCGAGCGCGTCGAACACTTCGTCGGCCCCGAACTCCGTGACCGCCTCGCGGAAGAAGTCGGCAAGCACCCCGACCCCCACGGCCGCGCGATCCCCCAAAAGTAGGTGTCTGTGGCACCGGTTTCCAACCGGTGTATTGTGAAGCCGGTTTTCAACCGGTCTGAACGGGGTGCCATACAGACGGTCGTTACGTCAGCATGCAGCGTGCGCGGAAGCCATGTTTACAGATTGCCTCCGCCCGCGAACAATTCCCACCGTGTCGACACCCGACGATCACTCCATCGCCTCGCATGCCGCCATCCAATACCTGCGCCTCTGGCTCTGCCCCGGTGTCGGCGCGATCCGCTTCGCCAGCCTGCTTCGCGAACTGGGAAGCATCGAGGCCATCATGGACGCCGGCGAATCGCTGCTGGCCCGCGTCGAAGGTGTCGGTCCCAAGACCGCCCGCGCCATCGTCGAGGCCCGCCCCGCGACCGGCGACCGGGTGAAACGCGAACTCGACCTCGCCGCCAGATTCGATGCACGTTTGATCTGCCTGGCCGACGACGAATACCCCGCCATCCTCAAGCGCATCGACGATCCGCCTCCGTGTCTATTTATCCGCGGCGCGCTGGAACCGGCCGACGCGCTTGCCGTCGCGGTGGTCGGTTCAAGGCAGTGCTCGCGTTATGGCGCCGAGCAGTCAGAACGATTCGGAGCGCTGCTCGCCGGCGCGGGCATGACCGTCGTTTCGGGCATGGCCCGCGGCATCGATAGCGCCGCCCATCGCGGCGCGCTCAGGGCCGGCGGACGCACCCTCGCCATCCTCGGCTGCGGACTCTGCCATGTATATCCCGCCGAGGCCGAGCAACTCGCCCGCGACATCGCCGCTCACGGCGCGGTCATCAGCGAGCTGCCCATGGACACGGTGCCCGATGCGAGCAACTTCCCGCCGCGCAATCGCATCATCGTGGGACTTTCGCTCGGCACACTGGTCATCGAGGCGGCCCACAAGAGCGGCGCGATGATCTCCGCGCGACTCGCGTCTGAATACAACCGCGAAGTCTTCGCCCTGCCCGGACCGGTCGATCGACCGCAATCCGAAGGATGCCATGAACTGATCAAGACGGGTGCGGCCAAGCTGGTGACCGATCTGCCCGACATTTTGGACGAGCTTGGCGAGGTCGGCCGCATCCTCGGCAGCGGAGAAGCATCCACGCCGGATGCAGCAAGGACCCGCGCCGACGCCGATATTCACAAGCCAACGGCGCCGCCTCCGCAGCTGTCCGCTGACGAGCGCGTCGTGCTCGACGGCATCGGCCATGATTCCTATTCGATCGACGAACTATGCGAGCGGTTGACGATTCCCCCGGCGCGCATCGCCGCAGCGGTCACCACACTGCAGCTCAAAGGCCTCCTCCGCCGCGCTGAGGGTGATCGCTATAAGAGATGAAATGAGCCCGGTGTTGCATGTTCAGGCATTCGATGGGATTGGGTGGCATGGCACCGGCCGTTGGCGGCCATGATCATCCCGCGCGCGAGTACGTCAACACCGGGTCGCACGCATGCCGACGCAACGGCGGTCGGAATGGCACCCAATCGCTCACACGGCACCGTGTCTATTTCAGATCCCACGTCAGCACCTCGATGCGAAACTTCGGATGCTTGAACCGCGGATCGAGCTTGTCCTTCAACTCCGCATCGGGATCGGGCAGAAACGTTCGCCGCTCACTGAGCGAATACCGCGCCGCCAACTGCGCGCGCAGTGCCGACCATCCAGCATCATTCTGAAACTCGGCCGACTCAATGACGACAAAGCGCCGTAATTCGACGGGCATGCGCGCCGCGTCTGACTGTCGCTCCAACGCCTGCGACGCCGCCAGGGGCGAAAGCACCTGGGGCCATTGCGCGCCCGACACCGATCGCTCCGCCGGCTGCAATCGCGCATCAAATACCGCTCGATAGGTCCGGCGCAGCTCGATCGGCGCACCCGGCCCGCTGCCCTGAGGCTGCGCACTGTCCGCGATGCAGCGGGCCGTGTAATACGCAGCCGCCGGATGCGAAACCACGATCGACCCGCCCCCGCCCATCGTCGCCCGCACCGCCACAAGCGCCGCATCGTCAAACGGGTCGAGCCACCGCAGGCTGGACCAATTTCGACCCGTGGCGAGATGCGCGCCACAGCCGAGCCAGCCGATGCAGAGACACGCCACGGCAATCCGCGCAAGTCGCCGATCCCGCGCGGCCGTCGTGCTTGTTTGTGATCCTGTCAGCACCGCCGCCACTAGCACACAGAGCGGTCCAGTGAGCGACATTACATACTTATCGAGCATGGTCTGCGACAGGATGCCCGCCAGCACGCTTCCGGCGCCAATCAATGCAATCGGCCAAACACGTTGAAATTGACGCACCGCGAGGATCAGCGCCAAGAACGCGAACATCGCCAGCGGCACATGAACCCACCACGCCCGCGGCGAGGCGAGATTCCCCGAGGTCAGCGCCAATACCGTTCGACCGGCCGACGACGCATACGCTGCAACGCCGCCGCCCACGCGCGGGAATGCGCCGACCTGCTTGAAAAATGGCGTCAACCACCAGGAATAAGCCGCCCATACGATGATGCCAGCGGCCACGCACTGCATAGCAGGCCCTCCCTGCCACCACTTTTTTGTCGCCGATTTCACATCCGCGTGCCACGCATTCAGTCCGAACGAAATCGCCATGGCAATCCATGCCAGCCCAACAACCACCACGCCGAAGTAATTCGTGTAACCCACGATCGCCGCCGCCAGCGACCAGCCGATCAATCGCAGCGCCCTCCGAGGGCCCGGGCGCATCGCGACGGCTGTCATCCACAGCAGCACGGCCACCACCAGAAACATCAGCGAATACCATCGCGCTGCCATGCCGAACAGCAGATGCGCCGGATGCAGTGACGCCAGCACCTGGGCTGTCCGTCCGGCTCGCTCGCCAAACCAGGCCGCCGCGGCCGGTCGAATCACCAGCAGCCCCGCAACAAAAAACACAATCGACGGAATTCGCATCAGCAGCGGGCTGCTCACGCCGACGACGCCGATCCATGCGTTTTCGATGATGTAATAAAGCGGTGGGTCCGGCTCGACCCCGCGGAATAGGGCCGCGATCATCTCCCCCATCGGCAGGATGTACCGCCGCAAGCTGAACGACTCATCGTCGAAGAATGTAAACCGGCTCGCACCCCATATGAGCACCAGCGCGGACGCCGCGACGGCCAGTACGCTCAGCGCCGACACACCATCGCGCCGCGCGGAGGACACAGCCGACTCAGTCGCTCCTGATAACTCGCCGATCACCCGGTCTTCCATGTTTGCTTTCATATTCGACGCGGGTCTGAGTCGCCAGTGACTCCGCGTAAAAAGAGAAGGAGCCTGCCAGTCCATTGGACCGACAGGCTCCTTCGTTTCAATCAATTGTCAGGCCAGCTTCGGCCTGCGAGACGTCAACACCTTATTCGTAGATGTTGGTCGACTCGGTCTCCATGACGTCGGCGCCCTTCATCTCGGCACTGCGCATCTTGGTCGTGAAGCGCACATCGCCAGTGCCGGTGCCCTTGACAGTGACGGTCCACGTTGCCCGAGCCTTCGGAGCCAGCGAGGCCAGCGGAGCAAAGGAGATTTCCTTGCCGCTGTTGGTGCCGTTCGTCGCACCACCTGAGCTGACATACTCTTCCTGATCTGGCAGGAGGCAGTTGATCGTGATGTTGGTGCCAACCGCAGAACCCTGGTTGGTGACCGTGATGGTGTAGGTGGTGTTGGTGCCAACCTCAACCGGATCCGGATCATCGACGACTTCCAGCAGGATGGCGTCAATACCCTTCACGCCGACGATCGACTCGCCGCAGTCCTGAGCGCACTCGGCCGTTGCACAAGCCGAGTTCTTGAACTGGCCAGCCGCATTGCTGACGGCGTTGACCGACACGGTGCGGGACGCGCCCGCGGCCATGTTGCCCAAGTTCCAGGATACGCGACCGCCGCCCATCTGACCGCCATCGCTGGCGCCCGTGATGCTGATGCCGGCGCCCGGCGTATCGGTCAACACGACGTTGCGGGCTTCAGTGGTGCCCGGGTTGGTGACGGTGATGTCGTACTTGATCGGGCGACCAATGTAGCGCTCGCCCGGAGCAGTCTTGGTGACCTTCAGCTGGACATCGCTGAACGACAGGGCACAGCGCTGTTCCATTGCAGGCACGTTGTCAGCCGTGGCCGAGGCCATGACTTCGTAGGTGCCGGCAGCAGTCGTCTTGGTGCAGAACCGAGCCTGTCGTGAGCGGCCAGCCTCAAGCACCGGTGCGCCGAAGGACATTTCGCTCTTGCCATCGGTCGTCATCAGGCCATTGGGCAGCCGGACGTTGATCACGATGTTCTTGGCCGGACCCTGACCGGTGTTGGTGACGGTGACGGTCGAGCACAGCTCGCGGCAGACCAGGCCAGGCGCGTCGCAGACCAGCTCGAGCTTGAGCTGCGGTGCGGTGACCGTGGTGCGGCAGCAGGCGCGATCCGACAGGTTGCTGTCGGCGCGAACATCGGCACAGTTTTCGTGAGTGCCTTCGGCGATGGCCTTGACCGTGATGGTCGCATTGGTCGTCGCACCAGCCTCAAGCGTGCCGAGGTTCCACGACACGGTGTTGCCGGAAACGTTGCCCGGCGGGTTGCTGGAGACATACTGCACGCCGCTCGGCAGGGTGTCGGTCAGCATGACGTTGGTCGCGGCAGTCCGCGAGTCGTTCATGACGGCGATCTGGTAGTCGAAGTTGTCGTTGATCGCGACCGCGCCGACGCAGTTCTTGGTGATCTTGATGTGCGGAGCAACCCAGGTCTTGGCGGTGCGACCGGTGCCGATCATTTCAGGATCGCGGCAGCAGCGGTCTTCACCGGGCCGCATGACCTCGATGCCGATCTCGTTGGTGCCTTCAGCCGGTGCATCCTGAACGAGGGTCACGGTGCCGTTGCCACTGGTGTCAGTGGTGACGACGCCGCCGGCCGGCTCAAAGTGGGCCGGAGGACCGCTGAGGATCTTGTAAGTGACCTGGTAGTTGGCGTAAGGCGAACCATCCGAGGCCTTCATGACCTTGGTCACGAACTGGTGAGTGGTGCCAACCGGGTTGGTTGCCGGCGGCGGGTATTCAATGGCGATATCACGCCAGTGCTTGACCGCAAAGGCCTTGTGCTTCGACCAGTCGAAGATGGCCGGGCAGTAGGCGGTGATGTAGGTGTTGCCCTCGATCGGCGAGGTGATGACGCACCAGGTCTGGCCCTTCTCGATCATGCCAGGGGTGCCTTCGCCGCGAGCCCACTCATGCTTGAAGTTGTTGGTGTGGCTGACCGCGAAGCTGTTGGTCGCCTTGTAGCCGCGCGAGCCGCGCCAGCCGGACTCGTCGACTTCGACGATGTCGCCGACCGAGCCGGCGTTGATGATCCACTCAACGCGCCGGTTCTGAAGCGGCTTGCCGTCCTTGTCGCGAACGGTGGCAACCAGCATGTGCTGGGTGCGGACCGGATTGGTGTCCTCAACCGGCGTCAACTCAATTGACGCGGCATACGGATCCCAATTCTTGTAGTAGCCTCCCTCAGGCGGCTTGGGATGGGTTCGCACCTCATCGCCTGTGTTCGCCCAGGTGAAGGCATGCGGCATATGCGTTCGGCAGCCCATCGAGCCTGCGAGCGCTATCGCCAAAATACAACCTGACACTGTTACGCCGAATCCACGTTTCATGACCTGCTCCAAAAATCCAACTCGCCCGAGGTGTACCAATCAGGAAAACACGGCCATGACCGGCTTTTTGCAGCCGCGCCTAATTCCTTGACCTCGCGCCTTTCCTTTTCAATCAGTCCCTCGCAAGACTTTGGGACAGAAGCCCTTGACCGCACGGCCTCTATCGTCTGTCCAGCCTGAGACATTCACGACTTACGATGCCGGACTCATAACTACTCGCGTCGATACTTGTACCGTCCAGCCAAATAGGACGTTGTCAGTATGCGCCCCATAAGGCGACACCGCAAGTGATGATACCGGTTTCATTCGCGGACACAACTCCCGGTGAAACCTCTGGCGGCGGCGATTCCGCCATGTGAGTTTTTCGGCGACAAGACGTGCCCGCCGAGAAGCATCCTGTAATGTATTTGAGTGGATGCTTCGTTCCACCTCCGCGAACGTGCGCGGCATTCTAGGGTCTTTGCATACCGCGTCAACCTAAAATCGTGGTCCTTTCTTCGCAATCTTGCTTTCCAATACTGATATCCCCATCGAGTCATCGGCATTTATCGCCGAACCGCCATAACTCTTTGTAAATGCGAATGATGCCACTGGTTTTATCGGAGCATTGAATAACGGACCATGTGCCTGTTATCGGCCGATTGTACTTTTCGACAATAATCTGTCCGTTTGAGGTCCACGCAAATATCGCGCGACCGCGAAAAACCGACGGATTGGACATGAAAACGCGCACGCCTCCGCCATTTCAGAATTCTCGGGAGCCTGTGCGAATCGCCTTCGTTTGCACGGCCAATGCCTGTCGTTCGCAGATGGCCGAAGGCCTTGCCAGGGCTGTCGCCACGCCCGGTGTGCACATTCAATCCGCCGGTTCGCACCCCGCGGGCTACATCCATCCGATCGCCATCGACATCATGGGCGAAATCGGCATCGAAATATCACGTCAGAAGTCTAAATGGGTGGACGACCTCGAGCAGCCCGTCGACATCGTGGTCACCCTCTGCGATCACGCCCGCGACAGCTGCCCGCAACTACGCGGGCGCCTCGCAACCTATCACTGGTCCATCCCCGACCCCGTCGCCATTCAGGACAATCCACTCAAGGCTAGGGTGCTGGCCAGAAAGGTGCGCGGCGAACTGACCACCAACATCGACGAACTGCTGCGCGACCTGCCGGCCGGCGGGGCCCCAACCACTCGTCGTCCGCGCCGACGAGGGCGCTGGCTGCCGCGAGTCACTGCACTAACAATGTCGCTCATCGTGGTGCTGTTGGCCGCTGAACTCGGCCTGCGGCTCTTCAAGCCGCAACCCACGGGCTTCTACGCCTTCGACGATTTCAATCAGCCTGACGGAACCTTGCGGCCCGACGCATCCGGCATCCTGTGCGGCGTGCCGGTGACCATCAACGCCGACGCCGAGCGCGGCGCCGAATTTCCCCATGAGAAACCGCCCGGCGGGCTCCGCGTCTGCGTGATCGGCGATTCCATCGTCTTTGGACTCGGCGTGAAGGACGACGAGCGCTACCCGCTCGCAGCTGGCCGGATTCTGAAGTCCCGGCATCCGAACCAACGCATCGAGGTCATTCCATTCAGTCAAGTCACCTATGGCGTCTCCGGCTATCGCACACGGCTGCTGCCGAAGGCATTGTCCTATCACCCGGACATTCTCGTAATCGGATTCGCATTGAACGACTTCGAGCCACCGCCGATCGACAGCGCCGCGCCCCACGTCACCCCCCCGGCCCCGACGCCGCATGAGGGGATCATTGCGACCACCAAGACCCTTACCGGCAAGTTGCTGGATCACTCGCATCTGGTTCATTGGGCACGCAAACAAGCCCAGATCCTGACGGCCACGGGAATGATGAACCACGTCGAACAGGTACGCGCGTGGGGAATGGAGTGCATGTACCCCGAAACGCCAAACTTCAAGGCGACGTGGGATTACACCGTCAAGCAGCTCGACGAAATTCACGACATGTGTGCCGCGGCCGGGGCGCAGCTGGTGATCGTGGTCACGCCATTCGACAACCAGTTGAATGCTGAACGGTTGGCCGTGTACCGCGAGCGTCTGCCCGATCTGCCCGACAGTTGCGTCAACAACATCCCACAGCAGAAGCTGGCGGCTTACTGCAATTCAAGATCCCTGCCGTTCGTCGACCTCACGCCGGCGTTCAAATCCAACGTCGACAAGGTCTTCATGCGCAGGCTCGATAACCGGGAAGACCTCTGCCACCCCACCCCCGACGGCCACCGTCTGATCGCCGAAGCGCTTGCCAGGAAAATCGAAGAACTCTCACCTCGATAGTCCTCGACGCCCCACCTTGTTCCGTTGTCTCTTTTTCACTCCGTGCCTCAGTGCATGCGTGCCTTCGTGCCTCTCTTTGCGATACACTCCAACCATGATCGAGCAGCTCGCCGCTCTCTCGAAACGAATCGCCCGTCCGGCCACCCACAACGACATCACCGGTCAGTGGCCGCAAGCGTCGCTCGACGCATTGACTGAGGCGGGCACATGGACCTGGATCATTCCCACCGCGCTGGGCGGCAGGAAGCTCGAACCGGTCTCGCAACTGCTCGCCTATGAGGCCATCGCCGCCGGTTGCATGGCCACGGCGCTCATCCTCACCCAGCGCGACGCCGCCTGCGAGTTGATCGCATCGTGCACGAGCGAAGCCATTCGAAACGAGTACCTGCCGCGACTCGCCCGCCACGAGATTATGACCAGCGTGGGCATCAGCCAGCTCACCACCAGCCGCCAGGGGGGACGGCCGGCGCTCGCCGCCGAGCAAGTGGGCGACGACTTTCGACTCAAGGGCGTGATGCCCTGGGTCACCTCGGCGGCCAATTGCGACATATTCGTGGCCGGCGCGGTGCTGCCCGATGGCCGCGAGTTGCTGGGGCTTGTGCCCGCCGACGCGCCCGGCGTGCAGGTGGATGCGCCCATGGATCTCATGGCCCTGCAGGCCAGCCACACCGCTGAAGTCAATTGTCGCAATGTCATCCTCCCGGCAAGGCTCGTGCTTCGTGGTCCGCAGGAGCGCGTGCTCGCCTCGCGCTCACCGATCAAGTCGCTGGTCGTGGCCACCTGCGGCCTCGGACTGGCCGGGGCCATGCTCGAAGTCATCCGCGACGCCGCTACCCGCGAGCCTGATTCGCTGACCGAGGGTGCCGAGGAAATCCAGGCTCGCTACGAAGCCGTGCGCGAACGGCTCTTCCGCTTCGCCGAGACCGCCGACAAGCCCGATGAGGAGGACCATCGCTCGCAAATCCGCATCGCTGTCAACGATCTCCTCGCCCGGCTCGCTCCGGCGATCCTCGTTTTCGCCAAGGGCAGCAGCCTGCTCCGCCAGCGCGACGCCCAGCGCCTGGCCCGCGAAGCCCTCTTCTTCATGGTCTGGTCCGCCCCGCGCGACATCCGCGAAGGCACGCTCGCCGCACTCCTCGATTCCCCCATCGATCGGCTCAGCGCTCGCAGCGTTGCGTCGGATTGAAGGGAACAGCGATCGAAGAATGTCGATTGGCGAATTGACGCGGCGCCGATCGTGGCGACGGCTTCCTGATTCTCCCGCAACCCCGTAAAATCAACTCGCGACATTGAATCGATCAAACAGGAGACCATCGCCACCATGCTCAACTACGCAGCCATTTCCACACGCGCCAAATCCTACGAATCCACCATGGTCAAGCTCCTCCGCGAACTCGTCGCCATTCCCGGCGAGAGCGGCACCGAGGGACCGGTCATCGCCCGAATCAAACGGGAATTGGAGTCGCTGAAAGTCTACGACAAGGTCTGGACCGACAAGTTCGGCAACCTCTTTGCGAAACTCGGCAACGGCCCCCGGCTGCTGGCCATCGACGCCCACGTCGACACCGTCGGCATCGGCGATCGGGCCAACTGGAAGCACGACCCCTACAAGGGAAAAATCGACAAGGGCATTGTTTACGGACGCGGGGCCGGCGACCAACGCGGAGCCATCCCGCCGATGATCTACGCCGGCAAGATCATCGGCGAGCTCGGCCTGCGCAGCGACGAGTGGACCCTCCTGCTCACCTTCACGGTCTGCGAGGAAGACTGCGACGGACTCTGCTGGCAGTACATCGTCAACGAAGACAAGATCCGCCCCGAGGCCGTGGTCATCACTGATTCGACCGACTGCAACATCCTGCGCGGACAGCGCGGCCGCATGGAGATCGGTGTGACGGTCCACGGCCGAAGCTGCCACGGCTCGATGCCGCACAAGGGCGACAACGCGGTCTACAAGATCGCCAAGGTCATCAACGAGATCGAAGCGCTCAACCCGAAGCTGCGCAAGCACAAGTTCCTCGGTGATGCCACCATCGTCGTCTCATACGTCGATTGCAAGACGCCCAGCATGTGCGCCGTGCCCGATCAGGCGTACATCCATCTCGACCGGCGTCTGACTTTTGGGGACACCAAGGAATCAGCCGTTTCCGAAGTGAAAGCTGCGATCAAACGCGCCGGCGTGACGGCTGATGTCGAGGTGAAGCGCTACAGCCGCCCGACCTGGACGGGACTCGTCTATGAAACCGAGAACTTCTTCCCCACCTGGTGCGAGGAGGAAGATGCCCCGCAGGTCGCCGCGGCGGTGAAGGCGTATCAATCGCTCTTCAAGAAGAAGCCGACGGTCGGACGCTGGACCTTCAGCACCAACGGCGTGGCCATCGCCGGCATGCACGGCATCCCCTCGGTCGGATTCGGTCCGGCGCCCGAAAGCGTGGCCCACACGGTCAACGACAGCGTGCCGATCGAGCACCTGGTGAAGTGCGCCGCGTTCTACGCCGCGTTCCCGGGGACTTACTGCGGCATGGGTCGCCCGGCCAAAGCTGCATCGTCCAAGGGTGTCGGCAGAGTTGCACGCGCAAAGAAATCGGCGGTCGCGCCGAAGCGCGGCCGCCGATCTGTCAGCCGCAAGGGAACCAAGGGACGGCGCGAACCACTCCCAATGGGCCACTTATAAGCCGAACGCACGCACCCGGAAGTGCTGCACCGAGGACCAACGGTTCGGCGAGCTGCCGCCGAGGAACACCCACGGACCCACCGCCTGGTTCGAAGCCGTGATGTTCAGACAATCGTTCGGCGCACTGAGCTTGATTCGCACGGTCACGGTGTGGCTGCCGCCGGTCAGGGCGACCGCGATGCCGCCGCCCCGCGCGACCGGTCGTGGCGGATCGTACGAATACAAGCTGGGATACCCGGTGAACGTCGTGGTCTTGACACCATCGACATACACCTCAGTGGGATCGGCGTAATCGATCGACAGGGTCCCGCCGCCGCAGCCTACGTTGGCCGTGACCGTGAGGATGTCGCCGGCCCGCACCTCGGACGGCGAAACCGACACGTTGCCGCAGCCTGACGTGTAGGGCCCGGTATTCAATTCGTCGCACGGCGGGTTCTTGTAGACCGTGATCTCGCTGATCGCCTCGCCCAGGTAGTGCAGGGCGTCGCCGTCGCCCTTCAGGTAGGCCTTCAACGAGATTCTCTCCACCTGACCATCGGGCGGATCGGTCTGCGGTGTATAGACGCACGTCTTGGAATCCGTCTCAATCTCCAGGGCCGGGCCGGAGCCCGACGCGCTGATCTTGCCGTACTTGCCTTCGGTGCTCCATTTGTAGCGATACTGCGCGCCAGCCGCGAACGTCACCGACGCGGTCAGCGTCTTCGTTTCCGGCGAAACCACGCGGCCGCTGGCAGGATCCAGGTGTACGGTCGGCCGCGCCGCCGTCACCGCCCACTGCTCCGCGCCGTTGGACGTTGTGATATCCTGAATGAGCGCGCCAAAGTCGCCAACCGTGAGGATCGTGTCCACCACCGCGATGAACCACGCGGCTTTCATCATCCGCTGCGCCTTGGCCACCGCCTCCTCGCCATGCAACAAGCCGGTTTGTATGACGGAGTTGGCATTCGCCAGAATTTGGAACGTGGAATTAGAGACAATGGTAGAATTTGCCGCCACCTGCTGAATCGCCTTGAAGGCCGTCGCCAGGTTTCCCTCATGGGCCATCTGCAACAGATTTGGAACGGACTGGGCGTAAAGGTTCATCAGTGCTGATGCCTGGGCCTCCGCCGATGCCCCGGCCGCGCTCGCCGACCCGGCGCCGAAGATGAACTTCAGCAGCGGGTAGGCCACGTCGAGGAACAGCGTATTCACCATTTCATTGGTGCGCGTGTTCTGCCACACCGGCACCGCCGAAGCGTACTTGGCCAGGTTGTAGGGACCGGTTTCCGCGTTGGCGATGGTCGACGGACCGATCACGATCACGTCGTAATAGGTCTTCTTGGCCCCGCTGCTCACTGTCACCGTCATCGGCTCGCTGTTCACCGGGCTCCACGGGGCCGACGCCGTGAAAATGTCCGTGATCGCGTTCAGCAGATCCAGCCGCTGTGTCGTGGGAAGCGCGTGTGCATCGCCCACCGACTCCGGCGGAATGACGTTGGTCTTGACGCCATTCTCATCCTCATTGGCTGTTTTGTAGACAAATATCTTACACCGCCGGCGACGATGATTCATCCCGATAAACCCGGGACCATCGGGGTTCTGAAGAATCTCCACGCCGCTCTGCTCCACGCCGCCCTGCGGATCGATGGTTAGCAGTGCGACCGGTTCTTCCTCCGACGACTGCATGAACCTGTCAGGCACGAACTCCGCCTTGGTTCGCTTGGCCCGCCCATTCGACTTGCCCAGCAGCGCGGCCCGCGCGGTCAGAATGGCAGGAGCGAGCTGATCATCGCCGTCATCCAACGCCGCCGGATTGCGCTTCAACATGTCGGCCAATACGACGGCGAAGTCCACGGTGGCCTGCGATCCATGGATCATCGTCAGGGCTTCGGCCTGCTGATCGGCAGGCAGGAGAAAGCTCCCGATCGCCACATTCAGCAAAGCGACGGCCGTCGATCGAATGCCGAGGGTGTTGTCGTGTCCCTCCGCGCCATACAGCATCCCGAGGAACACGGTCTTGCCGTCGGGCCCGCGCACCACGGCGAGGCTTGGACCGCTGGACAGGGTCTTGGCATCGAACCCCCCATTTGCCCCGACCGCCGCGGTGCCCAGGGCGGTCTCGACCTTGAGTGTCGTCGGATTCAGCCCGAGATCCCCCGCCTGGACGGCTCCCTTCGCATCCCATTGAGTCTGCTCCGGCCCCGGCCCGCCGCCGCCGCCGGGGTTGAATAGATCACAGCCGGAGAAAAATGGAGCCAGCATCGCCACGGTCAGCATGGACCGCGCTATTCGGTTCGCAAACATCGCGTCCTCCTATAGTTACGTCCGGACCAGGGGGAAACGACAACGGCTCGCAACACCTGGCCCCAAGGACGTACCCGCGAGACACCCGCGCCTGATGCGACATTCGTAATTTTTTGATATTGGACGTGCGGACGCTGGATGCGCGCGAGGATTCGGCCTGATGGCAAACAATGCGAATGGCCGGCCAGCCCAATTCGGCACAAAAAGACAGCGGCCCGGCGAAGCCTGTTCGACTTCGCCGGGCCGGTTGGTTTCTTACGTCTGACTCAATTCAAAATCGCGCGATGCGGCTTCAAATCACTCCCAGTTCTTCACATCGTCCAGCGTGCCGAACACGCCATCCTTGCCGGCGGAGATCAGCAGGAACTTTTCGGCGTTGACCGGCCGGGCAAAGGTGATGTTGCCGTTGGTGTCCTTCGAGCTGGCCCGATCGGAGTTGATATAGCGGGCGAAGTTGTTCGAGAGATCATCAACTGCGGTGATGAGCTCATCGGCCTGGTTGATTTCGTGCCGCTGGCCCTGGTTGGTGCCGACGCTGTGATCGGTGAACTCGCGGTTGTCATAGCCATTGAACACTGCGTTGTCGGTCGGGGCGTGCGTCGTGCCGTTCAAATTCTGAATCGGCAGGATCGGCGAACGCGGCGACTGGTTCGGATTTGCACGGTAGTAGAGAATCGGGAAATCGAACTTGTCGAGGAATACCGGGCAATACTGCGGCGAGCTGTCCGTGACCGAAACGTTGCCCTCGAGCGTCGGGTTGAACGGATCGGTGTCCGCAACCGGCGTGGCCGAAACCGCGCCGAATGCATCCTCTACCGACTTGGACTTCTGCGACGAATTGATGCCGGCCGGATCGATGTACTTGGTGCGGCGCTGGTTGTTGCGATTCCAGCGGTCATAGGCCGGGTTGCTGCCGCTGGCCTGCCGCGAGGGCTTGGGGTCGTAACCGATGAAGTCGCGACCGACCATGGCATCGACCAGGAGGTTGGCGCCTTGCAGCGGCTGACCGCTGGTGCCGACTTCCCATTCCTCGCCCGCCTGGAAGGCGCTGTACTCGCCGGAGTTCGACGCGGCATACTTGCCCTGATCGTTCTGGAACATCTCCAGGCCGGTGCTGATCGAGTTCAACTGCGCTCGAATCGCGGCCTTCTTGGCTTCATCCCGTGCCCGGCCAAGCGCCGGCGTCAGGATGCCGATCAGGAGCGTGATGATGGCGATCACGGTGAGCAGTTCGATCAACGTGAACGCCCCGCGGGTGCGACGAATGTCTCTCATTGCTAGTTTCCTTCCGACCGGACGGTCGTAAAAATAAGGTATGAAGCCACGCTGCGGGCTGCCCTTATTCTAGGCCGCCCCGCTGCCGAATGCAAAGTCAAACAGCTGAAAAACCAGCCTTCTTTAATCAGTACCGCGACAATACCGGGGGTGAGTACGCGGACCCACTCGATACCGTTGCATCCATTCATAGACCCGCGCGGCGATATCACACACCCTGCTTCGGGCCGGCCCTCGTTGGTCTGATCAAGCCGCCGGACAGCTCCGCACTCCAGCCGCCGTGCATGGGTTGCAACGGCCAAGCCTCTCCCTTTACCGCGAATCGTCCGAATAGCTGCCCTCTTCCATCAGCAGGATATCGGGCAAAACTGCCTTGCCCGGCAGGCCGCCGCCGACCCGCTGCTCGCCGAAGCAGTTGGACCGATCGAAGGTGACCTGCGCCCGTCGGACATACTTGCCATCCTCGTCGATCAGGGCGATGTAGGCCGTGAAGACGTCGGACCGGGTGGTCAGCACGCTGGCCCAGCGCGACAGGTAAATGTCGCGGGCGCGAATGCCGCCGACATCGGTGTTGCCGTCCACATCACCGGCCCCCACCGGGGTGAAGTCAATTGTCTCAGGCTGACCGCCGGCGGCAGCGCGATAGCGGAAGTCGGGCGAAAACGCGCGGTAGTCGTTCGTCGGAGGCGACGGCGTGAATTCAACATCGCCGGCCGTCAGGCGGTGACCCATCAACGTCGGCTTGGGGAACAAGGTCGGCCCGGTCGTCTGTTGAACGAACCGATCGGTGCGGAACATCAGATTGTTTCCGCTCATTGAGTCATTGAGCGGCGGATAGTTGACCACGCCGGTTCCAAGCACGCAGGCCAGCTCGCCGATACTGAAGTAGCCAATGCGTCCGGTGTTGCTGGGATCGCACACCGCCACGGCCTGCATATTGCCCGCGGCATTCTTCTGCCGAATCACAACGTCACGGCCTTCGCGAACTGCCACGATAGCACTGGCGAAATCCCAGAATTGCGTCGGATTAGCGGTGTAGGCCGCGACCGGATCGCTGGTCGCCGCGGTCTGCGCCGCTGTGTTGCCGGAAATCCGGGCCAGTTCGGTGAACTGAATCGAATCCGGAAGGAGCGACATGAACGGCACCGAGCGCAGCACCGAGATGGGCGCGGTATTCACGTTGATGCGTCCCGCCATGCGGAAGAGGGTGTTGGGGCCATCCATCACCTGGTCGGTATTTACATTGGTGCCGTCGTTGCCGTCGTTATCGACAAAGTCCTCGGCGTGCGAATTCGTGGTCAGGTAGCGCAGCAATCGCCAGCTCCAAGGCGTCTGCGGGCCGGTGCCCGTGGTTGACGGATAGACCGGTGCATTCGTGGCCACCATCGAGCTGCCCAGCGTGTTGGCGAAGTCGATGTGGGCCGCGGCGAGGGCCAGCTCGGGCTTGTTGCGCGAAGTTTCGTTGCCGCCGGCCGGAATCGGGTTCACCTTGTCGATCGCCTTCCACAGCGCATCGGTGGCCGTGTCATACAGACCACCCGGCAGGGACTGATTGCACACCATCGGAATGCGACTCAGGTCTACAACGGTGTCGAAGGCCTCGTGCGGCGCCAGGGTCGCGAAGCCGTTGGGCACTTCGCTGGTGCTGCCGGTGGCATGATCCCGCTTGGAGCGCGACGGCCAGACCATCTCCGGCAGTTCGTCGACATAGATGCCGTTGCGAATCTGGTTCTGGCTGGAGTTGGACAGGCCCAGCGTCTCGAACGGGCCGGGGCCCGGCGAGTTGTTGTCGTCGTTGGTGTCGAGCAACTGATAGCGGGCCACGGTGAACCGCCAGCCCTTCGTGCTGCGCGCCAGAGAGAAGCGCTCCGAGCCGCCATTGACCGGGTTGTTGCGAATGGCCCAGGCCGGGGCCGTCAAAGTGGGGCCGCCGGTGGTGCTGTGTCCCGACACCGTGTTATTGCCACGCGACTCGATCACATCGAGTACGTGCATCGAGTTCGGATCGGCCGGATCAAAATAGACCAGCTCGACTTTTCCGGCCGTGGCCGGGTTGCCATGATCAGGCTGGAACATCGCCGACGAGAAAAACCCGGTGACGTTCATGCCCGGCGGCAGCGAGCCGGTCGGTCCGCAGAACACGTAATAGGTTCCGTTGGTGTTGACCACGGCGGGATTGATGGACAGACCGTTGCCATCCAGCGCGGCCGGCGCGTTGACAAAGCTCGTCAGCGGAATGCCCGCCGGCGTCGGCGTCGGCACCGCGCTGCCCGGTGTGCGCAGGTACAGCTTGTCGGTGTTCACCATCCAGGTCGGCGGGATGAACAACTCGACGGCGTCGAACCAATCGTCGTCATCATCGCGATCGGCCGGATCGGGCTGCGATTCGTCGTTGTACTGCACGCGGCAGTAGCCTTCGGTGAAGAACGGCTGCTTTTCGAGGCCGAAGTTCACCACGCCGGTCGGCATGGTGATGATCGTGGGCGTGCCATCCGAGTCGCGATAGTCCGCCACGTTGGCCGCAAACTGCCACGCAGTCGACAAGCGATTGGCCTCACCCAGGGTGTTCAAGCCCGAGGCCTCGTTGACGCCGCCCAGCGCGATGTACATGGCTGAGGCCAGGTACTTCATGTAGCGCGCCTGCGTGGCGATCGCCGTCGCCGGCGTATCGGCCGTCATGTTCACATCGATGGGCAGAATCTTCATCCAGTCGGCCGGCGCGGTCGGGGCCATCGGCCACGGGTCGGCCGGGTCGTTCAAGGTCATGACCTGCGGGCCCGAGGTCGCATTCATCCAGGTGAAGGTCAGCGCCGGTGTCGGCAACTGCAGCAATTCGCCAGTTGCGTTGTTCAGCGTCAGGTCCACCGGCGGCAGCATGACATCGCGGCTGACCGTGGTGAACATGGGCCGGCGAATCGAATACGGCTCATCCTCGGTGTACATCTTGCGCCAGCCGCGCTCGGTGCCGACATCCCAGCCTTCGTAATGAGTGGCCAAGCCATACGGCTCGAAGTCGGCATTCATGCGGCTCCAGCGCGACTTGTCCTGCTCATAAACACCGTTGGTCTGAAGCGTGTTGCTCCAGAGCAGCGACCAGCACAGCGCGGAGTCGATCTTGTCAGAGCCGAGGTTGTTGATTCCCTTGCGGAAGTTGGCATAGGCCATCGGCGTCAACGTGAAGCGGCGGCGCAGCGAGGCCTCGTCCGGCAGGCCGAACAGGCGATAGCCCATGTTGCCGGTCAAGCCGCCGATCAGGTCACGGCGCACCACGTTCATGTCGTAGCTGAAGGGATCGTTGATCCACGAGGTGTTGCGCGTGCGGTAGTTCATCAACTGCCAGCTTCGGTTCGACTGGCCCCCAAACGGGACCGTGTCGGCGCGATGGCAGACGTCATCCAGCAGCAGCTCGGTCGCACGGCGTCCGCGGCGCTGCAGATTCGCGTTGGACTCGTCGAACATGAGGTTCTGCGAGAACAGCGAGAAGCTCGACGCAACGTTGGCATTGAGCATGGCGCCGTGATCAACCACGCGAATAACCGCGTAGAGCTTGCTCGACGCCTGTCCGGCGGCGGAGCCTCCTTCGATCACGAAGCTGATCGGCGAATCGGGCACCCCGTCGCTGTCGGCGTCGTAGAGATCGACGATGCCGTCGCCGTTGGTGTCGAAATAAGGGAAGCGGGCCTTGAAATTGGGAATCGTCGCCTGGGCCAGCGTGTTGATTGCCGCTTCCTGCTGGGTGCGCCACCACTCTTCCGCAACCCGAATAGAGACGTTTGTAGTTGACCCGGGAATCATGGGCCGTGCGGCGCCAGTTGCCGGATCGTAGGCCCACGTCGCTCCAGGCAAACCACTGGGATTAACCATCGGCGGCCAGGTCTGAATGACCGGGACGTTCACGAGGTCAGGCGGATTGGGCAACAAGTTCGCCGCTGGCGGATTTGCGGGACCGTATCGCACCAGTTGGCCGGCAATGTTGTTTCGAGTGTTATAGAGCCAGGCGAACTCGTTGAACTGGCCTCCGGGGTTGGTCCGTGGAATGAGCAGATCGGATCCTGCGTAGGACACGCTCGGCCAGATCAAGACATCGATCTCACCCGCGTTCGGATTGCCGGGAATGCTGATCGGTGCGATCTCCGTATTGCCGGTGAACAGATTACCTCCTGAGGGCAGCACGGGGATCGCGCCATAGGCCAGACCGGGAACGTTCGCGAGGTAAGGCATGAGATGCGAGAGCCAGGCATCCGCCCCCGGAACGTCTAATGGCTCATTGTTCTCGCCAATTCCCAAGGGATTCGATCCGGTGCCCGAAAGATTGCTGTTGTCGAGCGGACGAATTGAATTGTTGGAACCCCAGATGTCCTGTCGAAGTGTCTCCCGCAGTTGCTTGACGATGGCGCTGATGGAATCGCTGGTGGAGGTGATGTTGCTCTGGTTGTCGACGCGCTTGGCGTCCATGCGCGTCGAGGCGATCAGGCCGATTCCCACCAGGGCCAGCAAGGTGAGAATGCCGAGGACGAAGACCATGACCGTTCCAGGGCGCTGATAGGCTCCGGATCGGCGAACCGCGGGCCGGACGGCAGCCCGCCGGTCACGAGTGGTTGGCGAAAGTCCAGAAATACTGCGCATGAGGATTCTCCTGCCCGAAATCGTACGCGCCCCCCAACCGTCCGCGTAGTCCGGACAAGGGAGTTGTCGGTCGTCAGTAAACTGTGATCAGTTTGCGGAGAATCTGATATAAGTGATTATGAAATATGATGTTGAGACACTATTCAGGCTAGGAGCCGGTTACTGTCCGATAACGGGGAACTGAACTCCCACATCCGACATCCCACTTCCCACATCCGCGTACTTGCCCGCACGGTTGTATAATGAC
>CAYXEY010000028.1:0-20536 GCA_964464105.1 uncultured Planctomycetaceae bacterium | reverse complement strand
GGAAGTGAGTCTAGGGACTATGACCTTGCCGGAAACTGCTTGTCTATTGCGACAAAACAGTTTCAGTACGATGTCCATAATCGAGCAACTCTTACCGAGTCCTCAGACAATCTAAGTAGATTCGTTTATGATTGCCTTGGCCGCCAAGTACTACAGATCGACGACCCTGATATAAGTACTCGTTCAGTTTACCTAGGGTGGCAGGTATTGAGCCGGTTCGAGCAGAGCGATTCGTCAGATGTCATTTGGGGTGAAGGAGCGTCCGAAGTACTAGCCATACTTGAGGTCCAGGGAACAAGATACCTTCATAACGATGAGATGTTTTCTCTTGTAGCGATTACAGATGGTACTGGTGTGCTTCAAAGATGCGAGTATTCAGATTATGGACGCCCGCTCATATATAGTGCAGATGGCGTTAGTTTGCCAGTTCAGTCGGCAATTTCATCATTCATGTTTCACGGTAATCAATGGAATACAGTCGCTAACGCGTATGATGTGCGAAGTCGTTGGCTAGATTCTCGCAGTGGATCGTTTTTTCAACTGGATCAGGCCGGAATTTGGTTTGACATTCATGGAGTTGGCCGTGGGGTTACTTTTGCGGCGAATTCTCCGGCGAGCTGGCTTGATCCGTTTGGTTTAGCGTGTACCGACAGCGGTTATTGGATGCACAAGCCCTCTTTAGGCGACATAATTGATAACCTAACAATTGCAGTTCTTGAGGATCCGCTGGTCGGCCCAATGCCTGCGCCGAATGGAAATATATCGGCGGGGCTATTGGGAATGAGAATAAGTGTTGGGTCGAGCGTGAGCATGCACATTCGATGCGTGAAAAAGTGTGATGGGTGTTTCGATCATAGTAAGACACGTGACTTGGTTAGCTCGTTTGGCTATTCGCGATCAGGAGTCGTGGGCGTTGGTTATAAGGTTAATACGCCACTTTCAACGCTGATTAGTTGGTACAAGATGATTCGGAATACGCTTCGGTTTAGGAGTTATATAGCGAAGGCATCGGGTGTGGCAGATCGCATTGAAGCTTATGTGAATGCGATTAACCCAAATATTGTTTGCGGATGCACAAGTGGCAGCTTTTCGTCCTGCATGGATAACATTCTGACAGGTGGAGAGTTTATTGTGATTCCGACCCCCGTTGTAACTCCAGTACCGGAGTTTCCAGAGAATGGACCAACGTTTGAGCCTGAGGCGCCGGAGATGGTGCCTCCTGTGAGACTTCCTGGCCCAAAATGAGTCGATGATTATTAGAGAAACTATTTTGATGCGATGTGTTGTAAGATGCGGAATTATGTTGCTTGATGCTGGCGATGGGCTTGCGACTTGTTGTAAGGTGAGCGCTAATGGTGCGAAGTAGGAGTAAGAAATGAGTAGCGTTTGCAAAAGTCTTTTTCTGTGTGGCGCCGTAGCCTTAGTTATCGACTCTCCGGCTTTCTGTGACGATGCTGTTTGCGCGAGAGTTACGCTTCAGATAAATCAACAGGCTGTCATTACGCGCACAGTTTTTAAGGCGACGCTCGAAATCAAAAACGAATCGCCTGACTTGCTTGAGCAGCTGTATGTTGAGTTGGACATTCGCGACGTCGACAACAATGCCGCTAACGAACGCTTTGCGGGTTTGGCGACCCCTGAGCTGACGAATGTGGTCAACGACAACGTTACCGGCGGGGGCATAGTCACGGCCAATTCGACTGCCAAGGCGATTTGGACGCTTATTCCCACGGATCTGGCTGCGCCCACTCCAGCACCGGTAACGTATCGAGTGGGTGGCCGATTTTCATACGTTCGGAACGGCGTTCTGGCAAACCTTCCGCTGTTTCCCGTCACGATCCAGGTCCTGCCGGATGCCAAGCTCTTTCTCAAGTATTTTCTTCAGAACCCCGTTTACAGCGACAATCCGTTTACCTTGACGACGATCGAGCCGGCCGAACCATTTTCATTGGGATTGCTGGTCCGCAACGAGGGTTATGGCCTCGCCAAGCAGATGAAGATCACCTCCTCGCAGCCCAAGATCATCCGCAATGACAACCAGCTAGTCATCACCTTCAACATCATCGGCACCCAGGTCGGTACACAGGCCATTGCTCCGTCCCTTGCCGTGGATTTCGGCGATATCCCAGCATCCGGTTCGGCCGTCGCGAGATGGTTGCTCACCTCGTCGCTTCAGGGCCGTTTCATCAGCTACGACGCGACCTTCGAGCATGTCAATGGGCTTAACAATCCAGCGCTATCGCTCATTGAGAGCGTGCAGATTATGGAGATGAGCCATGTCATCAAGATGACCGGTGCCGGTCAGGACAACCTGCCCGATTTCCTGGTGACCAACCGCATCCCCGCCCCAGGCACCAACCAAACACCGGGTTGCAACAACTGTGCCTCAAACGCCGCCGAGCCCGGCCATGACCCATGCAATGACGACGTGCCGGACTGCATCCACTCCAGCGATGGGACGATCGTGGGAGCCAATGCCATTTTGACGGGGACATTCGACTCAATCCCCACGAGCCAGAACCTGTTGACCAACCTGACGATTAGCACCACTCACAGCGGCTGGAATTACATTCGTGTCCCTGACCCAAGCAACGGACAGCTCATCCTCGCCCAGGTTGTCCGACTGGTGGCCAATCAACCCGGCGTGCCAATTCCAGTAGGCGGCCCCGGCGACATCGTCAACACTTGGACCACCCATCGTTATCTCCCCATCAACGGGCCGCCCACGAGTCAGGAGCATCGCGCTCACATCGTGGACAACCTCGATGTGGCGGGCACATATCAGTATCTGTTTACGTACGTGCCAAATCTTGCGGTTCAATCGATCCTCGTCAATGGCGGGCTGACTCAACGATCCAACGTTGCCAGTGTGGCCCTTGATTTCACGGCGGCGAACAACCTGGCGGAGTTGATCGCCAATGGCACGATCGGACAGAAGGTGACCTTGTGGCTCAGGGGAGTGGGAGGCGGTCAGGAAACGCAAGTGACCTTGACTGCTGACCGGTTCACTTGGGACCCGCAGACGCTTCGCTTGTCGATCGACCTCACGGTCGACGGCCCCGGTCCCAACAAGTCGACCATGCTGCAGAATGGTAACTATGAACTGCGACTGGAGGCCGCCGCCATTCGAGCGACGTTCGGGGGCAATGCACTGACCGATAATGACGAAGTTAACGACGGCATTTACCGATTTGGCACGCGTGCCGACCAGTTTTTCTATCGGTTTGCCGGAGATGCTAATAGCGACCGAGTGGTCAATGAGCTTGATGAACAGGCCGTCCGCAATTCGTGGCTTCGATCAACGGGGCAACCCGGTTTCAATGCGAATGCCGACGTCAATGTGGATGGAATCGTCAATTTCCTCGATATACAAAGAGTGCGATCAAATTGGTTGAATAGCCTTGGCTTTTGATTTAGGCTGGTAAGGATTGTCCTTTGATCGGGTAGCCACGGGCAGTTGCAATCGCGTCCGTGGGGGGGCCGAATCATGCGTCGATTTGCAGTGGCCATAGGCATTCTCGCTGTCATTGCCGGCGGTTCGGCCGCCCGGGCAGCGACTATCAATATCACCACCTCAATCGACAATAGCTTGCTTCAAGTTGCTGAGTCCACGGTGCTTCATGTCTACGCGCAGATCTTGGATGGAGAAGTGGACAACGGCATTTATGCGTATGCATTGGAGTGCTTGTTTACTGTGCCCGGAATGGCGAACTTCACCAGCGTTGTCCAACTCGGATCACCGGATGCACAGTTTTCTTCGCCCGGTTTTCTTAATGCAACGGGTGCACACGATATATACGGTGGAGATGGGGGTTTCTTTATCGATAAAAACCGCGGTGTCGCGTCGCCCTTTGAGTTGCTACGTTTGACCGTCGTAGGTGCGGCTCCGGGAGCAACGTTGATCTCGACTGGTATTGCAGACAATGCCGTGGCGGTGGGAATTCCGGATGGAATTCTGTTGCAGCGGCCTGGATCGGTTAACGTGAATTACGGCGCGCCGGTCACACTCATCGTTGTGCCGGAACCGTCGGCAGGCATCTTCTTGTTGATCTTAGCGATGGGGGCGATTAGGAGGAGAGCGCGTTGAACTGGGCGAGAAAACCAATGCTCACGACAAGATAGATGGTCACACAGTCGCGCAAAGATTTCAAGAACTCTTTTGAATTGCTCATATCGCTTTTGCCTGCCCCCAACCGTGTGCCAGTTGAAATGACTGTCGAGCCCAATTCACGAACCTCACACGCAGCGTCAGCTGCCGTCGGCATCGGCCAGCCGTGGTTCACGCACTGCTCACCGGACGCTTACCGTGCGCGATTGCCCTTATGACGACCCGTTGCGCAAATATCGAACGGGCAACGACTAGCTGGCCAGGGTCGAGAATTTCGCTCTGTGTCGTTTTTTTTTAGCGGTTCCGACGAGTTCATGCCGATTGTGCGTATTCGTCCGGGTTGCATTGCCGACTAGGTGTCCTCTTATTCGCCTGGGATCGGCCCCTGACATTCGACGACCTGCTGCTGCAGCCCCTTTCCAAAGGGGATTATGGTGTAGCGGCTGCAGACGTGGATTCCCTTCCAAATCTTGATCGGGCCGGCATGGCCGTCCAGGAATGCAATGTTGTGTGTGAGTGGCTTGACATGCCACTCAAATCGATACGGGTCTTGTGAATTCCACTCGCTGTGCCACCCAAAGTCTCCCATCAGGATGAGTCGCGCGGCATCGGCGTCAACCTGGCCGCGGGTCAGGCCCGGAAGTTTCTGATTGATCTCCTGTGTGGCGGCCGGGCAGGTGGGAAGCGCGTCGCTCGGGACCTGATCAGGGCCGACTAGAAAGATGTTTGTATGATAGCTCGTCCCATAGCGGTCAAAGTGCCGGCCGACGACCGGGCCACCGCCTTCATCCGCGGGGCAATGAAAAACCTCTGCCCCGTTAACCTCGGTCATGGCCGCGTTGACTTCCTCGTTCAGCGGTTTCTTGACGCTGGGCGGATCGAGCTGACCGCGCTTTCCGCCATATGCTGTATTCGCGTCGCCCCTCTGAAGAAAATGGTCTCCGTTATTGTTTAGGTACATATGCCAGGCTGCGGCAAGCTCCCTTAGATTAGAGCTGCAACGCGTCTGACGGGATACGCGCAGGGCGGCCGAGAGGCTCGGCAGCAGAATGCCCAGGAGCAGCCCGATGATGGCGATAACCGTCAGAAGTTCGATCAGAGTAAAGCCAGTCCGAGCATTTCCCACGCGGCGTGGTAAGGGCCACAGTCGACTTAGCATGAAACAAGGCGTTTCTTGGAGAGTCATGGCGCTTCCCTGGTCGGCTGAGTGGAAGTAAGCTCACCTGACTGAGGCGCGTTCATATTCTGAATCGATGCCATCCGTTGGCGAGCTAGCGCGCTGAGCAACTCTGATCGAGCGAGTTCTCGTGTCCTTTGAAACGCCGATCCGGCTTTACGCGTGTGGCCTTCCCGCAGGCGCCGTTCACCGACAGCAAACCACGCCCAATCAGCCCAATCATCAGAAAATCCAGCCAGAAAGCGCTCTTCCGTTACCGTGGAATCGATCAAGAATTCCGCAATGGCCGACTCCGGCGTGTTCTTCGCCAGCATACTCTGGATTTGTTTGGCGAATTGAATCCGGCCAGCCTGCCACTCC
Organism: uncultured Planctomycetaceae bacterium; assembly: GCA_964464105.1. Lineage (GTDB taxonomy): Bacteria > Planctomycetota > Phycisphaerae > UBA1845 > UTPLA1 > CAYXEY01. Next base: position 14,891 of record CAYXEY010000028.1, on the reverse strand, counting down.
GAATGAAACCAGCCAAGAATCGACCGCGCGGCAATTTCGCGGCGATTCTGCGCCGCTCGATCGGCGACTTCGTTGAACTCCGCAACTTGCAGTCGCGATCGCTGCCAGGCCTCAGCCTTCTCGCGCTGTGCCGAGCGGGCGGAGAAAAAACTGCTCAGCCCAAACGCGCCCCATCCAAAGTTACTTATCAGCATGAGGACAACCGCGGCGGTCAGCGTCTTGTGTCGAAATGCCTTCTTTCGCACAACATACCAAATGCTGTCGCCTTTAATGCCGATTGGTTGACCGGCGAGATAGCGTCGAATCTCCGCGGCCATTTCGTGCGCTGTCTGAAAGCGGCGAGTGCGGTCCTTGTTTAACGCATGCATGACGATGAGTTGTACCTCATCATCAATCGGGCACTCGTTGCCGCGTAAGCGCCGAGCCGATGTGCGGGTCACACCTTTGTCCCGCGCCCAGCGCCGCGTCGGCGGGGTCGGCTCGAGTTCCGCGAATTGCGCTAATATGTCTGCCAGATTGTTGACCACGGGGTAGGGATAATGGCCCGTTAACAGTTCATAAAGAATGACACCGAGCGCGTAGACGTCGGTTCGGGTGTCGATTTCTCCCAGCTTTCCGCGAGTCTGTTCCGGAGACATGTATGGGAGCGTGCCAAACATGCTCTGTGTGAGCGTCATAGACACCTCTCGCTCTTGTACGAGAGATTTCGCGAGTCCGAAGTCCATGACACGCGGCTTGCTGAGATGATCTACAAGGATATTTGAAGGCTTCAGATCTCGATGCATGATCCCCTGTTGATGTGCAAACTGTACCGCATCACACACTTCAACAAACAGGGTGAGTATTGCCTCCAGCGTGAGGCGCTCCTCCCGAACGAACTTGTGCAAGGAAACGCCTTGCACGTATTCCATGACAAAGTACGGCTGACCAGCCGGAGTCTTGCCGGAATCAAAAACCGAAATAATGCCCGGATGCTTGAGGCGGACAATCAGATCTATCTCTCGCTCAAATCGACGCCGGGCGTGATCCGAATGAAGAAACCACTCGTGTAACAGCTTGACCGCGACCTTGCGGCGCGTGGACTGCTGGATGGCCTCGAACACGACACCTTGGCCACCTCGCCCCAATTCGCGAACGAGTGCATATCCTGGAATCAGGTCTTTCGGTATGCCCTTGCAATGTGTCTCTGCGTCCGTTTCCGTCGATTGATGTGCGGACTGGGGCAGGACCTTTGCCCCATCGGCCTGGTGTCGGGCGAAGTCGATCAGAGTCGACTGTCCCGCAGGCTGAGCCGGATCTGAATCGGATGTGCCCAGCGGTTCACTCATGAATCTAATCCCGCAGCTACGCCGTGTCTCTTGCCGGTACGAGTCAACACAATCATGTATTGGCCGCGTTGCTGAAAATCGCTGATACCGAGGGCAAAAGTTGGCGCAATCGATCATGGGCACGAGCCCGCATCATGTACACGGATCCTTGCGACCGCTTCATGTGGCTGGCTACTTCGACGACATTCTGTCCAAGTATGTCGTATTGATGAACGACTTGACGATAATCGGGCGGGAGTCGTTCAATTGCAGCCTCAAGCAACTGGCGCGCCTCGGCACCGGCTGCATGCCGGCTGGGAGTGCCACCCTCGCCGCTCAACATGTCCAGAAAGTCCGCATATGAATCGTTCGGAGGCGAAGCCATCGCACGTTTTTGGGGCTGGGGCCGCTTGTCCCGTCCAAGTCCCTTGATCGCATCGCGCAGATTGTTCTCCGCCATGCGAGAAAGCCAAGTTCGAAACGAGGCTCGCTCCGAGTCATAATTTACGATTTCCAGAAACGCCTCGATGTACGTCACTTGCATGACGTCCTCGGGGTCCAGCGAGCTCCGCCATTGGGAATCCAACTGCCGCGCAATTGCAGCCGTGACGGCGGGGCCATGAATCTTAAGCAATACCGCCAGCGCATCACGGTCTCCTCCACGTGCCCGTCTGAGCATGAGATCGTCGCGCGTCAGCAAGTGTGTTTCTCCTTGTTTGAAGTCATTCTACCTGAGTCGATGGTCAACAAGCGTCTCCGGAGCGAGGGAGGGCTCTTTACATGCGACGTTTGCGGCCGGGACTCACGGGGCAATTAGGGCATCGATGAACGGCGTTATGTCACGGCCATCGAGGGTTCCATCCAGGCTGACATCCGCTTTGCAGGGGGCCGGGTTGGGGTTGGCCTGCAGGAGGAGGTCGATAAAGGGCGTCATGTCGGCCAGATCGACCAGTCCGTCGCCGCTGAGGTCTCCGCGGGGCTGGCATTGATCGGAGGCCCCGGCCACGTAGATTGCCGACATCGGCAGCGACAGGTCCTGACCCGTCAGGGGGACGGTCGTGACGGCCGCGGTTGCGGGCGTGAATGCCGCCAGAGCCGGCGTGATGAATGCCGGATAATACTCATCGAAACCGCCAACCGGAGAATAGATCTCCAAGTTCGCGCTGTACGCTGGGAAGGTCAATCCCACCACGATCAGGTCGTGAGGATTGAGTGCTGTGCCCGCGGGCCCGGGATTGATCGCCGGACCGGTGTACTCGGACAGACCGGTGATCATGCGCATTCCAGAGATGCTCGTCTGACCGACGTGGGTGAGCGTAATGCCGCCGGATCGGTGGATGGTAAATCGGTGGACCGTGGTGCGATTCAGGTCGGGGCCATTGACCGCGCCACCCACGCCCGTGGCCACGAACAGAGAGTCTTCATTGGCGGAGAGCAGCATCGCGGCCGGGGCGCGGATGTCGAAGTCGCTCAAGTGCAGCCGGGAACTCGCATTGACTTCGTTGCCGGCGGCGTCATACACCAGTATCCAGTTGTTCTCGTTGGATGCCGAACCGGTGGCCACGAAGGCGAAGCCGTAGGAATCGGCCGCGATGCGGCGCAGGCCCTGAAGGTTGCAAACCGACGACTGGCAAGGCGAGACGTTGGCGCATCCCGTCAGGCAGGGGTCGGCGCCGAGGAGCACCACGTTGTCGAAGGTCCCGTCGCCGTTGAGGTGCAGCCGCGCGGCGGTCTTGAAGGAACCGGTCCCGCCCTGGGGCAACACCAGCACAGGAAGAACGTACACAATCGACGAATCGTCGGGATCGAACGCCACGTCGTGAATCGGCAACAAGCTCGCGGTACCGCTCAATCCCTGCACGACGCCCACTCGCACGGTGACCGGTTCCCCGCCGAGCATCGCCGGGACCTGCGCCGGGGCCAGGACCACCGCGGCCGTGTCGATGCGGATCAAGCCCTGCACCGCATTGAGTTGGTACATGTGACCCTGGCCGTCGCGCACCAGCTTGCCGTTGCCGTAGCAGCCGTACGAGGCGGACCCGGGTTCCGTCGGCTCGCTCGGCGGATCGAATGGCACGCCCAAGCCAGCTGCACCGAGTGCATGCGGATAGAGTCGATCTGGCTGGCCCGTCGCCGTGCTCTTGCCGGCGATGAGCAGTTGACCCTGCGGAGGCGCCGTCCCCGTCGCCTGATTCCCTGAGGGACTCACGTGATAATTGCAATAATTGCTGGGGGTCGCCCCGACCCGCAGGCCATCCATCCGGTACAGGTCGATCGGATCGATGTAACCATCCGAGGGTGTGCGATAGATGCCGTTCGCGCCTGTTTGAGTCTCTTGATGATCGAGGCAGCCGGCGGCATCGCCCACGTGGCTGCCGGTCGAGACCTTGCCCAGGTCGGCCTCCACGTAGAGCAGGTCCACGGTATTTACAAACTGGTCTAAGTTGTAGTCACCGCACTTTGTGTTGTTGCACAGCACATTGGGATCGAAGTCGTCGATGGTGACGCTAGCTGCCGGACCGCCGCACAGCACCAGTTCCACGTAGGTGCCGCGGGTGAAGTTGAGCGCGCCGCGGTCGAACTCCCCGTCGAACTCCGCGAACTGGCTGCTCACGATCGAGCCCAGACCCGATATGGGGGGATGGATCCGCGCCACTTCCACGAGGTGCGGGTTTGCCCCCGAGGCGCAGCGGTCACTCTGCACGCTGGGATCGTCGGACAGGTACACGATCAACTCGGCACCGGGATCGCCGCCGAACAGATACTTGAAGTTGACGGTGACGAACTGCTCGGCCGAGCGGGCGAAGGCTCCGTGCGCCGCCACACTCGAAGAGGCTGGACAGGGCGGCGTGCCCGGCGAGCAGTCGGTCTTGCGGGTCCGCATGACCATGGCGTGATTGACGGGGTTGGCAGGAATCGGCGCCGGTATGCGGACGATCTCGCCCTCCCGGAACGGCGCGGACGGTGGCTGCACGTCGGAGGCATCGCGCTCGCGCTTCCGAATGCGCACGTTGAACTCGGTCTCGTCCTCCATGTCGATGATCTTGAGCGAGAAGCCCAGCAGCGGCACATCCACCATCCGGCTGCCATTGGCCAGCGGCGCGTGCGGGTCGGCGGGGTTGACCGTCAGCGGAGCGTCGTTCTCGTCGACCAGCGTCTGGTAATACAACCGCTGCAGGCCGGTGTTCAACACCGCGTTGGCGTGCAGTTTGATCGTCTTCACGTACAGCGCTTCGGGATGCGGCAGGCCGGTCGGCTGGAACACGAAGCCGGGCCGGTTGGTCAGATTCACCTTGGCGCCTTGTCCCGTGATCGGGTGGTTAAAGACTTCGAGCTTCTTCAGCACCCATTTGTCCGTGTAGCCACCCCCGCCGGGCGCAACTTCGCCGGCGCTGACCGCCAGCGGCCAGGCCCCCGATTGGCCGCCGCCCTCCGCATGATCCCAGTCGCGGCTGCGCAGCTCCAAGAGCTCGCCATGCTCGCCGCCCGCGCCCTGATGGATGAGCACCGTGATCGCGTTCTGACCGATGTTGGGGTGCGGGTGCTCCGGATCGGGATCGAAGTCGAGGTAGCGATCGCCGTGCGACTCGATAGCATTGCACTGCACCGTGGCCTGCGCCTCGGCGAAAAGTTGGCCGCCGAAGGACCCGAACTCCGGCAGAGTGATGTTGTTATTGTGAATCTGGGCGCCGTTGTCCAGAGCCAGCAGGCGCACGTCGATGTTGGCGTTCTGCACGGTCGCGTCGCGCACCAGCAGCGCGCCATCGAGGATGATGCGACCCCAATTCAACGATTGACTGGCGTCGGCGCAGCCGCCGCCCGGGGCCTGGCCGGAGAGGTCCACCACCGCGCCACCGTCGAGGGTCAACTGCTGGCCGGCTTCGACATGCAGCAGACCGGTGCCCGTCACCGCGCAGCGGATTATCGCCGGGTCAAACGAGGGTGCCGATGAGATGCGCGCGACGGTGTTCGTGCTCAGCGCCAATGCGCCGGGTCCTTCAAGTCGAGCGGAACGGAGATCGAGCGTTACGGGAATGGCCGGTGTTCCGCCGGTGAGCGAGAGCGGACCCAACAGGGAAAGCGGGCCATGATCGAGCACGCCGCCCGAACCGAGCGGCCGACCCGTTGAATCGACGGTAAGCGAGGCATTAGAGCCAATCGTGAGGCTATTAATTGCGGGCCGTGCCCGGCCGCTCCACAGGCCGCCACCCTGCTCGCGGGCCACGTTGTCGATCAGTGTCACGTTCCGCAGCGTCGGCGCACCACCAGATAGGAAGAGCCCGGCACCCTCGTCTAGAGAAGTCGTCGTTCCAGGCGCGGGCACGATGTCGGCGTTGCCGTGAGTGATTGTGACGCCGTCGAGAATCGCCGAACTACTCGCACCAGCCCCATCTACGACGTGATACGAGTTGTCGGCCCACGAAGCCGGCGCAGGCCCGCCCCCTGGCGGCGCGACATCGTCGCCGTTCAAGTCCCCCGACAGAATGGTGACGAATGCGGGGTTGTTCAGGTCCCGCTCGGCGACGCTGCTCTCGGTCCCAGCAAACCCCCCATAAACAGCCATTCCATCCAACAAGCGAAACGCATCGCCGCGACTACCAGGCAGCGCCGGCTTGTGCACACCACCCGCAACCCAAATCTCGCTCACCCGCCCCTGAGACGCCAACGCCGTTAGCCACGCGGTGCGTAAGCTCGGCATCGCACCGGCCCAATTCACTCCTGTTCGGTCACCCGCGGCCGACACGTTGACAAAAAGACGAGACGGCACAAGCGAGCTTGGGAATGCAGTCGTGCCCTCATAGGCCCCAAAGTCCACGATCGGTCCCACGCCGACGCCAGTATTTGTCGCCGACGGATCATCGACGCGACGCAGATTCGCATTAAGGTCTATGCCGATGAACGCCTGGTCATTCGGCTCGTTGTTTCCTGCATCGGCGCAAGGCGATCCAGCCTGAAGATGGAGGTTGCCCAGGATATCGTCGGAGGTGCCTGGATCCTGGTCAGGTCCAATGTCCGGCATTTCCACGAAGAGGGGATCGGCGTTGATGTTATTTGTTCCGCCGTTTGTCCATCCCTGAATGCAACTGTAGTTCGCATTAACCGTGCCTCCCCAAGTCGGGTCTATCCAAAACGGCAAGGACTCGTTGAACACGCAGTTGGGAAGGTCGGTTTGGCAGTTCCGGTTGCCCCATACGATGCAGTTGGTCAGATTGACAACCCCCTGGTGTGTCAGGCCCACGGCCGCCCCGTCAAAGCGCGCGTAGTTCCGCGCCAGCGTGCAGTTCACCAGCGATGCCTGTGCGCCCCCGGTCAGGAAGATCGCCCCGCCTCGATAAGACCCCGACGTATTGTTGACAAAAACACAATTGACCAGTGTCGGATGGCAGGTGTACACGCCCCACAGCGCGCCGCCCTCTCCTCCGCGGTTGCGCTGAAACCGGCAGTTCAAGAACTTGGGGTTTGTGTATATGCCTGCAAGGCGAACCGCCCCGTCCAGATTATCCTCAAATGTGCAGGCGACGATCGTCGGGCTGCTCTCTCCATCGCACATCAGCGCGCATGACTGGTTGAATCGAAAGACGCAGTTGCTGATCGTGGGGCTCGCATATCGGTTGGCCATGCCTCCGCCCATGACCGAGTTGCCCCCCTTGTTCGCAACGAACGAGCAATTTCGGATCGTGGGGCTTCCCGTGTTGATTTGGATACCGCCGCCTTCCCAAAACGCGGTATCGTTAGCGTTTCCCGCCTTGACCGTAAACCCATCAAGCACCGCCGATGCGTCCGTCAGATTTCCCGTCACCACGTGGTAGGCATTCTCTTCGTAGTTCACGTATGGCGACGGGGCAGCCGGATCGAAGATGTCATTCCCCGTTAAATCGCCACTCAAAATGGTCTCGTTCGCGGGATTGCCAAGTATCCGCTCCGACAGGCTCGACTCCGTACCGGAGAAGCCGCCGTAGAGCGCGACGCCGTTCAATAGCTGGAAGGTCTCGGTGCGAGGAAAACCTGAAATCGACTGATTCGAAGGTCTGTATGTCCCTCTGGCAACCCAGATTTCCGACACCGCTCCGTTGGTGGCGCGCGCGATCCCAAGCGCTACGTCAAGGTCGTTCAGCGCAGTAGACCAACTCGACCCGTCGCCACCGGCCACGACCGCTGCATTTACGTACAGCCGGGGCGGCGCCGTATCGTCGTCCGCTTCGATGACTATTATGCGAATTGGTGGAATATTGGCAGCCGATATTTCAAAGACCGCTGATCCGGCTATGAAATCGCCATCTTGCATGGCCGCCACTTCAACTTCCCTCGCCGCATAGTCAATCGGCGTAAAGTAGAGAGGGCTGCCGGCCTGAACGACTAGGTCCACGTCGCCAGAAATCCGCGCTACTGTGGCAGTGATCGAACTATCGGGTAACAAGCCGAGTTGAACTGTAAAAGTGGATGTTCCGCCCTCGGTCACAACCAGCGACTGAGGAACAACGAGAAAACTCTGATGTGGCGTTTCATAGGCCCCCATCGCCACCAACGGCGATGAGCCGTTCCCTGTGTTTGGCGCAGCTGGATCATCTTGAAAACGAAGTTGGCTCTCTATGTCGGACGGAGGCAATGGCTGGGTGCCCGCCGTAGTTGGATCAATATCCACTTCGTTGTTTCCTGCATCGGCGCAAGGCGATCCAGCCTGAAGATGGAGGTTGCCCAGGATATCGTCGGAGGTGCCTGGATCCTGGTCAGGTCCAATGTCCGGCATTTCCACGAAGAGGGGATCGGCGTTGATGTTATTTGTTCCGCCGTTTGTCCATCCCTGAATGCAACTGTAGTTCGCATTAACCGTGCCTCCCCAAGTCGGGTCTATCCAAAACGGCAAGGACTCGTTGAACACGCAGTTGGGAAGGTCGGTTTGGCAGTTCCGGTTGCCCCATACGATGCAGTTGGTCAGATTGACAACCCCCTGGTGTGTCAGGCCCACGGCCGCCCCGTCAAAGCGCGCGTAGTTCCGCGCCAGCGTGCAGTTCACCAGCGATGCCTGTGCGCCCCCGGTCAGGAAGATCGCCCCGCCTCGATAAGACCCCGACGTATTGTTGACAAAAACACAATTGACCAGTGTCGGATGGCAGGTGTACACGCCCCACAGCGCGCCGCCCTCTCCTCCGCGGTTGCGCTGAAACCGGCAGTTCAAGAACTTGGGGTTTGTGTATATGCCTGCAAGGCGAACCGCCCCGTCCAGATTATCCTCAAATGTGCAGGCGACGATCGTCGGGCTGCTCTCTCCATCGCACATCAGCGCGCATGACTGGTTGAATCGAAAGACGCAGTTGCTGATCGTGGGGCTCGCATATCGGTTGGCCATGCCTCCGCCCATGACCGAGTTGCCCCCCTTGTTCGCAACGAACGAGCAATTTCGGATCGTGGGGCTTCCCGTGTTGATTTGGATACCGCCGCCTTCCCAAAACGCGGTATCGTTAGCGTTTCCCGCCTTGACCGTAAACCCATCAAGCACCGCCGATGCGTCCGTCAGATTTCCCGTCACCACGTGGTAGGCATTCTCTTCGTAGTTCACGTATGGCGACGGGGCAGCCGGATCGAAGATGTCATTCCCCGTTAAATCGCCACTCAAAATGGTCTCGTTCGCGGGATTGCCAAGTATCCGCTCCGACAGGCTCGACTCCGTACCGGAGAAGCCGCCGTAGAGCGCGACGCCGTTCAATAGCTGGAAGGTCTCGGTGCGAGGAAAACCTGAAATCGACTGATTCGAAGGTCTGTATGTCCCTCTGGCAACCCAGATTTCATTGACAATCGAACATTGCGCCGTTGCTAGAGCATCCTGCAACGAGACGTAGGCATTAATCCATGAACTGCCATTATTCGCCCCCGTTGCCGCTGCACTTACATAAAGACGCGTCGGCAGCACAGCGTCGCAAGCATCACCGGTCCCGTTGTGGTCACAATCCGCCTGGGTTGGATTGAAAACGCTCGGACAATTATCGCAGACATCACCGACGCCATCGCCGTCGGTGTCGGCCTGATTGGGGTTGGCGACGGTCGGGCAGTTGTCTACGTCGTCGGTTATCCCGTCGCCGTCGGCGTCATGGCATATTCCCGCTTGCCCTGCGGCATAGATCGTTTGAATCTCCATTGCCGAAAGGGCTCGATTAAAGACGGTGGCCTCATCAATCAGACCGTTGAAATGGTGATCGCCATTTCCATCCGCAGCCACAGAATCGGGCCCTCCCCCTGCATAGCTGATGCCGGTCCGCGTATCTCGGAGACTTCCATCGACGTACAGTCTGACCGTGCCCGAGTCATAGGTGGCTGCCGCAAAATACCAAACGCCATTGCTGATGCTTGGCCCGACCGCATCCCATTCGATGTACTCGCGATTGGTCTTCAGGATGGTCTGGCTGTCGAGGATGAGACCAAAGCTGCCCGGGTCCGCCGGGCTGCCGCCGCTGCTGTAGATGATTTGATGAATGCCCGTTCCCGTACCTTGCTTTTTGAACCATACCGTGATGCTAAAACTACCCGTATTGATCACGTCAGGGATGGAGACGAAATCGTTCACACCGTCAAAGCTGAAGGCTTGTCCTACCCTTCCTATGGCAAACGTCGTGCCGTTGGCCAGCGTCCCGTGATTGGTTCCGAAAGAGTCCGTTGAATTCCCTTCGGCCTTCCACCAAGAAACGAGCCCGGACGGCGGAGAAACACATTGGGCTCTCCCATCGGACGGGGCGGCGAGCAGGACGATTGCGACCGGCACGAGGGCCGATAAGACGTATATCGAATTGTGCGTGTGGCAGTTTCGCCGCGGCCCGCAAGTCTCGCCAAAAACGATTCCAGGGCGAACGCAGGCAGAACCGCAGCTTGCACCTCGCCGCCGCTGCTCGTGGGCGTCCTTGCGGGGCTCCGCCGACCCTTGATCTGGGCGGTTAGTTGTCATGGGGCAAATCTCGAGGAACTGCGACTTTAGTGTATACGTGTTGCCCTACAGACACAAGAAAACGCTCACATCGACGGCAAGTGGGGCTGCGGGCCTAAGTCAAAAGGTTATTGTGCCATGCGATGCAGCGGTGCGAGCTGCATCTCCAGTTCCGTCCGGCGCGCGAAGTTCATCTGGTCCCGGCGCCCCGTTTCCAAGCAGGTCGCGCAAGGCGTCCCGTTGCCGCTGCCTCCGCAGCCGCCGCAAGGACCCATTGCGATGATGCGTCCGCTGCCGTGGCACTTCGTGCAGGTGATCAGGCCCTTTTTGCAATTGCACTCGCGCTTTCCCTTGCCATTGCAAGGGACGCAATAAACTTGACGGCGCAGCGTGGGTTGCAGCGCGCCAGTTGAGGGCAAGTCTTTTGATTCGGTTCGGGTTCCCTTCCCGTTGCATGCCTTGCACTCCATTTTACCCGAGCCGCGGCAAGTGAAGTGCTTTTTCTGGCCGCCCTGACATTCCTTGTCCGTACATGCCCGATCCTCCTTGCGCTTGCCGTGGCCCAGACATCCGTCGCAAACGAGGGCGCCTCGTCCGGCGCAATCGGCACAGCCGGCTTCGAGCTTTTTGAGCAACTTTTCGATCTGCGGGTCGCAGGCTGCTAAGAAGGCGTCTTTCGCTTCGGGATGGATGATCAGAAAGCGGCCCAGCTCGTCGAGCGCTCCAGAGGCATCGCTGCTGCGTTCGTCAAACTTCTTCGCGGTCTTCGCTACGAGCTTGGTCAAATCCTCAGCCGCGAGGGGCTTGGCTCGCTTCAAGCGCGAGTTACAAGGGCGGACAAGCGTTTCGATGGCCTCGCGCCATCGTTGCGATTTCTTTGCGCCCCGATAATAGGAAATTGCCAACTCCTGACCGCAATGTTCGCGAAGCAGGAAGATGACCCAGATGGGGCCCGGTGCCTGCGGCACCAGGTTATACGAGACCTCTGTGATTTCAGGGAAGCGCACATCCGTGTGAACTACGGCTGGCAGAAACCCCGGCGCTTCGATCACGAGTTCGATCGCCCCGTCCGCGAGGCCTCGCGTGATGGTGTCGGCCGCAATGGCCTGGACTCCGATCTTGATTGTCGCGCTCCTGGGCTCGCCAACGACCCTGAGTCTCGCTCCAACGATTTGGCGCAGCTCTTTCTCCCATTCGTCGAAGTCGCGTCCGTCGCGCGGAAGATTGCGGGCCTTCTCCAATTTAACGACAGCTATATCAAATTCGCCCGCCCCGGCGGCGGCGCGGGAGTCGGCGAGCAGGACGCGACCCTCCACGAACTCAATTTGCCGCTCTGCTTGAGAGAGACGATTCTGAATGGAATTCAAGCGCCCATCATCGGGCCCCGACACGCCCATGTCGCGCGCTTCACGGAGCTTGTAATCCGCGTTCTCGAGCCTCCCGGCGTCGATGGCTCGCTCGGCGTCATCCAGCAACGCTTTGCGGTGCACCAACTTGGCCTTGCGAATGTCTGCTTCGTGTTTCTGGTATTCTTCGTGCGGCAGGCCCTTGGCCGCGGCGATCTGCAACGCCAGATCCGCGTCTCCGAAATTTCCCGTTTTCAGCAGCTTGTCGATTTCCGTCTGAGTCGCGGCAACCAACAGCAAACGGTCGGCGTCTTGCTCGGCGCGTTCGGCTTCCTGCTGTGCCCGCTGCTGAGCCTGTACTCGATTCACCCAAATCAAATAACCCACCAGACAACCGACCATCACGACGGAAAGGGTGATGGCGCCCACAAGTCGCAGCCGCTGACCCAAGTACCAAAAACGGTCCGCCTCGGCGGAAATCGTCTTGCGGGCATCGGCCGATACCGATCGCTCGCTGGTCGCCTGGCGGACCAGGTAGTCCAGCGCTCTGTCATCGTTGCCAAGTTGAACCTGCGACTTCGAAATTCTGTGAGCGGACATTGAAGTTTCCTCCGAGCGCTTAAGAGCCGTGAATGGGGGGAGACACGGCCGCAAGGCATGCGGTTCCAAGCGAGGGTTCCGCTTATTTACGACAAAGGCCGCCGGCACTCACGGTGCACTTGCGAATTCCGGTCGCTCGCGAAAGGGCCGTGAGTTTCGGGGCGGGGCGTCGCATTAGTTCAGCCGGCTATTGCACCCTACGCCGTATTCGCCTCCTGCGCGTCATGGCGGACGACGCGGTCTCAGGCGCCAGACCCCTTGCCCAACGACCGGGTGGTGGCGAATTGGCCAGCGCCCTTCGGAAACGCGAGGCCACCCACGTGATCATGCTTAAGCTGGACCGCGGCTTTCGGAACGCCGCGGATTGCCTGGCAACGGTCGAGAAATGGCAGCAGTGGGGCGTGACGCTTCACATCATAGACCTGGGCGGCAACGCGATTGACACCGCCAGTGCTGCCGGCAAATTCATGTTGACGGTGTTGGCAGGTGCCGCCGAGATGGAGCGCAATATTACAAGTGAGCGCACCCGGGCCGCGCTTCAAGTCAAACGTATGCGCGGGCAACGGATCAGCCGATGGGCCTCATTTGGTAATCGGATAATGGCCGATGGCTCTATCGAGCCCGACGATCGCGAACGCGGCGTCATCACTCTGGTTCACGAGCTTAAAAGTCGCGGCCTCTCCCTGCGGTTGATCGCCACCGAATTGGTCACCCGGCAACTCACAGGACGCAATGGTCAGCCAATTTCGCCCAAGACGATTCGGACCATCCTCCGCCGATCTCCAGAAAGTAGTGTGAGGTAACCGTAGGCTTTTTAAGCGGCTAGCGGCGCGTTTCATGCTTACAACGCGCCATGTCTGATGCGTCCACTCTCGAAATTGCGGATATGCTATGCACTGTTTGAAGCTAATGCGCGAGCCCATCAGCATGCGTGTCATAGTCTGGAATCTGAATCATCGTGCAAGTGCCGCGATTATCCAGGATTGGGTGGAAGTCGAGATCGTTCGGAACAAGCCTAATGTAGTAATACTCACCGAGTATGTGGATGGAGCCGATCATAAGGAGTCCCGCATTCGTGACAGTCACTTGAGATTTCGTCGGGGGCTGAGTGATGCAGGCCTGCGATACATCTCGACCACGGACACAGAGCGAAGCAGGCGCTTCGGTGCAAATCAGGTATTGATAGCGACCGAACAGTCACATTCGCTCGGTGGGCTGATACCACCGCAGAGCGAAATCTCGAACCCAGGTATGCGAGAGCGGGCTGACGAGCGGATACGGGCCGGTTTCTTACACGTAACGCTTGCTTGCGGCCTCGAGGTGATTGGGTTTCGTCAGAGAATTGGTCCGGAGGTACGGCGCAAAGAAATTGAAACAACCCAGAATCATCTGCTTGCTGCGATGGAACAATTGTCGAACTCGCAAGCAATTATCGCGGGCGATTTCAATACCAAACCTACAAGTACTCCAGGCATCCGGTTCTTCGACAAGATCCGAAAGCTTGATTGGAAATGGGGCGATCCAGGTCCAGGCGCGACATCATTCGGGCCCAGTCTGATTGATCATGCCTTTCTGTCGCCATCAATTTCAGAAATTCATGCTATCTGTGATTGGGGCTTCATTCAACGTCTGCCCGTTGAATTACGTGCAAAGCGGATCCCCAGAGGTCTACCAGATCACGCAATGCTCTTGGTCGATTTCGTCCACCCTGCCTCTTCAAATGCCCGACGAATCTCAACAATTTGTCCTGTGACTCGGTGACGCGGAATACCCAACTCACGCGCGGTTTCTGCGACGTTCATTTGCATAAGCAACTCGCATGTCGACCGAAGATCCACAGGTAGGCGTTCGATGAACGAATGAACGTCCCGACAGTGATCGACACATTTGGGCCGCGGATCGGCCCAAGCCAAATAGCTCCTGCTAAAATGAGTCTTATGTGCCACGCCAGCAATGGACGGCCGCCGCTTCAACGCAGAGGCTGAGCGTACCAACGAGACAAACCTATTTCGCATCACGACTGACAGGAATGTAGACGGTGACGCAATGTCCGGATCGAAGTGTTGCCATCGGCACCATGCGGCTATCAACATTTCCTGTCGAACGTCTTCTTCGCTCTCAAGCGAGTAATTGCCTGATTTGCAGAGCGATCTCGTAATTATGAATGCGGTTCGCTTTGCCAATATGAGTGGAAATACCGCAAGTAACGGTGCTGCCGGCGCGGCCAAGTGATCGCCAGCTTGATCCGCCACATCAACCTGTGCCGTGGAAAGGGCGAGTGCACTCATTGTCGCCTCCCGGCAGACTGGACTTCTTGAACCCGAATTCGATGAGGTAGGCCGTGTCGCACGTCTAGTCGATTAACCGTCCCGGTTCCCAGTTCGCCTAAAGTAGAGATGAATTGGACGACTTGTTTGCGAAGTATAAAATCTTTCAAGTGGGCACGGCGCTCATTTGAGTGTACAGACTCCGAAAACAAGAATTCTCTAGTTACGATCGGCCGTGGATCGACCGTGGGCTCTCCTGCGCGAAAGCACAAGTTTTCAATGGCGCCGAAGTTCAGCTCGGACATGGTTTCAACCAACCACCGCCAACCCGGTGACAGTTGAAAAAAACGTATTTCAGCCATTGCTTCGCCTCCGCGTCGCGTCAATCAGGTGCAATTCACTTAGAGCCTGTTATGAACTTTTGATTGAACCGCCGATGAGCGGGTATGGCCAGGAA
>CAYXEY010000027.1:14336-20650 GCA_964464105.1 uncultured Planctomycetaceae bacterium | reverse complement strand
TCCCGGTATCGTCAGTTTGAGCGACGAGCACCGCGAATGAAATCGGGAAGACTTCATTCTCGACTCCTTGTAGCAGCCGCACTTCGCCTTTTTCAACCAGGCGGATGTACTGCCTCACGTATTCAGGGCACCGACAGGCGACTTGAGCAATTTGCTCGTATGTCCACCCCTCGTCCTTGAGGCATTTCAGTTCGCGTGCAAAATCCATTGTGCCCGGCCGGCTACGAGCCAAGTTCTCGACCAACGACTCGAGATAGGCCTGCTTGCGGGTGCAAGTCACAATCTCTGCTCGGATGTGTGTACGACCCAGCCGCTGCTGGGCAATCAATCGGCCCTCACCGCAGATCAACTCGTAGACTCCGTCCTTCGCAAGAAACTTGTCGTTGACGCGAATGTCTTTGAGCTGGCCCATGGCTTCAATGCTCTGCACGTTGAGCGTGAATTGAGCTTCGTCGCGCGTCCGTGAATTGAGCACCTTGATCTTGTCGATCGGAACCATTTCGCGCCGGCGATCCTTCATTAGCAAGATCGGAGCCTTGTTCATGATGACCTCGCAAGTTGGATGATTACATCAAGCCCTTGATATCCATACAGGTCGAGTCTGGATTCCGATGAACCGAATAATCGAATGCCGCGATTTCGAATCAGCAGGCGAGGAAGCGCCAGGTAGCCAAGAATTTCTGGGCCTTTCGGACTGGACACGGGAACGCCCAACGTGATGTCAATGACGCCACGCGTATCTGGGCGAAAGTACCAATACTGGGTGTAGCCGTACTGCACGGGAACAGATGGCTGGATCAAGACGGTAAAGCGGCGATTCACTACGAGAAAATCCTCGTAAGCTTCAACCTCGGACACCTCTCCGCGCAACAACAGTTCGACGCGCGATCGCACATCCGCCAACGCGATGCGAAACACTTGCTGGTAGGCCGAGTCGAGTGACGAGAAGTGCTTGGCATATGTGGATGGAGACGGTGCAGTTGAATCGTGTTGAAGGAATGAAGGCCGAAGAAAGCGGTGCTCTTGCAGCACACGTTCCAGCTGTTCGAGCATGAATTCGGGCGTGTAGGCCGCAGCTGCTTGATCAAGCATCTGGCGTGCTCGCGTAAACATGGCACGATCTACAATCGCGCCAAAAGCGCCCTCAGTCTTGACCCAATCAGACTTGGGATTGTGCCTTGTTGGTGTGCGGAGTTTCTGGGAGGTCTTGTTGTAGACCATCGTGCCGGCGTATTGCTCGTTGCCTAAGATTCGCCGCACAGAGGATCCATTCCAACTCCCGCTGCTTGGCGATTCAATACCGTCGTGGTTCAAGCTGCGTGCGATTTCGCCGGTGGACCGGCGGGTGTCGGTGTATTCGCGAAAGATTCGTTTCACTGTTGCGACTTGTCTCGGATCGCCAGCCCCCAAGGTTACGCGCTGGTTCTGAATACTCTTGCGTTGGCCCGGCTCGAGAATTTGCACGGGTTGCCGCGCTTCGTTGAGCAAGACGCGATGGAAGCCGTACGGCGGCTTTCCGCCAGCCCAGTAGCCCTGTTGGCTGATTTTCACGCAACCTCGGAAGACCTTGTCACTCAGCTCCTTGCTGTATTGTGCGGCCCTGAATCGTTCGAACTGGACGTAAACCTGATGAAGTTGATCATCCGGCTTAGGCTTTCCCAGCGTTGTGTAGATGACCTGCTTCCCATTGCGTTTGCATTCGGCGCTGTAGGTGGCGGAGAGATCGATGTCCTGAAACCGGCCCCAGCGACTGACGTCGAGGCAAAGCACAAACTGAAAGTCATTACGCTTCTTAACGTAGTTCTCCATCATGTCGTTGAAGCCATCTCGACCTTCGGCAGTCAGCGCGGATTTACCGCGATCGCAGAACTCATGAATGATCTCGACACCATTAGCTCGAGCCCACTGTTGAACCTGTTCCTGCTGAATGGCGACTGAATTCTCTTGGCGATCTTGCGCAGAATGACGGTAGTAGGCGACAGCGCGAAACTGCTGGGCGGGTGGCTCGCTATCGCTGGACCTCCGCGCCCACCATGGTTGGTGGTCGTCGTGATTTGGCGCCGCCATTAGGTCTCTCGTTCAGACTCGTCCTGGCAAAGTGGACCGACGTCAATAACAATCAGCGAAAAAGGCTTCCCCAATGATGATGGAACGAGTATGGATCACCGCTATGCAGAATCGAGACGCAATGGCGTGCAATCTTTGTGCAATTCTCGTGTCATGTCACCGGGTCCAAGATCAACCCATATCGCCCGCCTTCACCCTGGATTGCCTCGGCCAAATCAGATAATCCGGCAGCGCGCAACCGTTGTCGCAAGTGTCGCACGGCACTGCGAATCGTGTGATCGGATCGTGCATCTCCGTTCCAGACGTCGCACAAAAGCTGTTCGAATGTGACATAATGATTGGGGCGGCGAGCAAGCCGATCCATTAGACGTAGAAGGATTGTGTTCCCGAGGAGACAAGTCTTGCTCCTCCAACAAACGGAAAGTGTGGAGTGATCGATGTGGGGTCTCGACGCTTCGTTTCGGGGAATGAATGCGAAAGCCGCAGCAGTACTCCGTCCGACTCCAGAGCTCATCGCGTCAATCTCAGTTCGAATGGCTGCAAACAGCTCCTGCGTGCACATTGCGACTGCCATGAGACTGTCAGCGATTCGTTGGCTCAATTGATCGAGCTGTTGGATTCGTTCCTGGGTCATTGCGGTCTCCATCGATAGGCCGCGGATTGGTCCAGGGTCTTCTGGGGCTGGTTCGGGAGAGGTTCAGTTGCATCCCAACGATGCGTGGTTCCGATCCACAGCCAAGCGCCTGCCGCGGTTCCCGCGCAGGCTGGTCAGGCCAGCTTGCAGCTTCGAATCGGTTGAAAATGGATGAGACAATTCGTAAATTATAGTTCACAGACTCAGCAAGGAGCGACTGTTACGGTCGCGGAATGCTGGGAGAGGAGCTTCGAAAGGCCCGCCAAGCCGCACGTCTCACGCA
This sequence comes from uncultured Planctomycetaceae bacterium, assembly GCA_964464105.1. Lineage (GTDB taxonomy): Bacteria > Planctomycetota > Phycisphaerae > UBA1845 > UTPLA1 > CAYXEY01. Next base: position 17,666 of record CAYXEY010000027.1, on the reverse strand, counting down.
GGAGCAGGTCGCTGCGCGAGCAAAGATCTCACGTGAATATGTCAGCCAACTGGAGCGAAACAAACAGTCACCCACCGTCGATATGCTGCTGAAGATTTGTCGCGTCCTGAGCACTTCGGCCGCCCGGATGATTTCAAAGGTTGAAGGATCTGACTCTCGCGATCGCCCACAACCTGCTTCGAAATCGCATTCTGGCTCCTGACGAGTCTTGAATCGCGTCTCACCCGTCAACTTGCCGTGAGACTGAGAGTTTCCCCATCGGTTTTTTGCGCGAGAGTTTAGAACTGGTGTCGACTGGGGAGGTCTTTTCCGCTCTTCAAAATCCGTCTCACCTCGAATTTACATGCCAGTTCGCCTGGCCAATCGTGGCCGATCGTGCACATTCCACCGGTTGAAATTCTGCGACCAGGACTCGGCCGGCCGCCCCCGTGGATCCGCGCCGGTTGTCTGCCCCCCCATTTCGGTGGACCTGCGTGAGTGAATCCAGCCGGCGTCGCCTTGATTGCAGCACGATTCCGCCGGCTGAAGCGCTCCTGACCTACCGAGGCAGGGCCGAACGATCGACCTGCACGGGAGAGCGCGGCTGGTTTGCCCCGAGAGGAGAGTCGATCATGGCTTCTACCCGTTATTGTCGACAACTGACTGCGTTTCTATGCATACGCGACACGAGCATCTTCCTCACCCGCTTTCTTCATGATGCGCGCATCGGCTGGCCGCGCAAGCCGTTTTCGCGATCCGCGGCGGAAAACTCGACATCCGCATTGAACTGCAGAGCCGCGCGTGCCCCCCATCCCGAGCGCTGAACCACACGGTGGAGCTACAATGCCGGCCTGCATGCATCAGGCAACCGACGAATATCCAGACACATGCCGCCTTCATGGGTGAACGATGCAAAGAACCGAGTCTGATGAGGTCCTTCTGAGTTTGGCAACGTCCGGCGACCGCGACGCGCTGAGCGCCCTGCTCGCCCGCCATGGGTCGGCCGTTCGGCAGACGGTCGCGGTGGACATCAGCCCCGGGTTCCGCCGCCTGCTGGATGAAGACGATGCGATGCAGGTGACCTACCTCGAGGCCTTCCTGCGTATCCGCGAGCTTCGTACCACCGATGGCGAGGGCTTCTCGGCGTGGCTGCGACAGATCGCGCGCAACAATGTGAGGGACGCCATCAAGGGATTGACCCGGGCCAAGCGCCCCGACCCGCGGCGACAGCGTGTGGACGGCGCGTCCGACGAGTCGGCCCAGGTGTTGTACGAGCTGGTCGGCCTGGACTCGGCGACCGCCAGTCGAATCGTTCGAAGTGAGGAGCGTAAGTCGTTTCTGGACGGCGCGCTGCAGCAACTGCCGGCAGATTATCGCCGCGTGCTGCAGGAATACGACCTGAACGGGACGGCGATTGAGACCGTGGCCATGCAGATGGGCCGGTCGCAAGGTGCGATTTTCATGCTGCGCGCGCGAGCGTTGGCGCGCCTGCGCGAGATTCTGCCATCGGTGTCGGCGCTCTACGGGCCAGAAAGCCTGTGACAAAAGCGCACCGCGGATGCGTCCTGCACGACTTGCCACGAACCCTCGGCTACAAGCAATCCCCGGTCGTGTTCATGATGATGTTGATGAACGGGCCTACATCACCCTGATTCACGACGCCGTCGATGTTGATGTCGGCGCAGGAGCAAGTCAGGTTGAAGTTGATCACGCAGTTGACAAACGCCTGAATGTCAAGCGCGTTGAAGGTGAAATCCAGGTTGACGTCGCCAACGCAGATGCACGGCTGCAGGCAAAGCGAGGGCGTGCAGGCGACGCCGGCTCCCTGGTAGTTGTAGCCGTTAAAGATGCAGGTGTAAGCGCTCGTGTTCACGCAGTTGGTCGTGGTGCAGCAGGCGCCGACACTGCAGGGGTTTGGCGTACACTCGGGCGTACCCAGCAGAATACCGCCAAGGCTCGCACAGGCCGTGGCCGAAAGCAATTCACAGCCACCTTCCTCAAAGCAGCACGCCGCGGCGCCGCAGTCGGCATTCTCACAGGACACACCGAGACCCTGCGGGGTGCCGCCTGATTCGTTACAGTCATTGAGCGTAATCACCTGGCACGTCGAATCGGGAAAGCAGCACGCACCCGTGGTGACGCAGGGGCTGGGGGTGCAGGTCGTACCCGGTCCCTGGTGGTTGTAACCGTTCAACAGACAATCGTAGGCATTGGCCTCTATGCAGCTGACGGTCGTGCAACAGGCGCCCACGCCGCACGGCGCATTGGCGCAGTCCTGAAAATCCAGGGTCACGCCTCCGGCGCCGCCGCATTGTGAGGGCGTCTGCATCTGGCAGGTTCCGTTTGAAAAGCAGCAGGCCTGCGGCGGCGAACACGGGTTTCCGGCGCAAGTCGAACCGACACCCTGGAACACGCCCTCATTGTTGGCGCAATTCTCCGCGGTGAAATTGGAGGCGCACTCGACACCGAAGCAGCAGGCTCCGGTGGATGGCGGCGCGCAGGGGTTGCTCGCGCAGGTGACGCCGATGATCCAGTCGAATCCGTTCTGGTAGCAATCATCAAAGACGTTTGTGGTATTCTGGCACACGTTGCCGGGCCGGCAGCACACGCCGGGCACCGGAGGCGGCGGAGGACCGCCGGCCAGCACAACGGTGCTCATCGCAAGAATGGCAAGCGCGCCGGCTATCGGCGCGAAGCCCACGGTGGTCATCGAGTGATTGCGCATGAGGTACCTCCTGGGTCATTCGGATTGGTTGGTCCGATTTTCCGGCTCTACCATAGCCAGTTTACATCTCGATGCGCTCGCGATGCAATTTCCTGACTCACCCTATCGACAAGAATTGATTTCTTGATTGGGGCGCGGCGATTGACTAACCTGATAAGCTGGCGAGCGCGAACCCTGCCCAGATCCTCCTTATGGAGTTCCGCTCATATGAATAACAACGTGCTGATTCGCGTCGTCTGCGCTGGGCTGATTCTCGCGGTCGCCAACACCATTGCGCTCGCTCAACCGGCAGTTTGCCCCGTAAATACGCTGTTTTCTCAACCACCCGACAATTCCTGCACCGCGGGCACATCCGAACTTGGCACCAATTTCCGGCGGTGGGAGCGCTTTCACGGAGTCGGCGGTCCGATTTCAGGTCTGCGCTGGTGCGGCCTGGCTGCGCGACCGCAGGGCGGCACCTTTGTCGCCTGCGAAGAGGAAGATCACACTTTTGAAATCACCATCGCCCAGGATGTGGCCGGAGCGCCCGGTCCGGTGGAATGCACTTATACGCTTGTCGCCACGCGAACACCGACGGCACTGATTTGCGGTGAGCAGGATGAGTCCCCTGTTTGCTATCAGTATGA
>CAYXEY010000027.1:0-14326 GCA_964464105.1 uncultured Planctomycetaceae bacterium | reverse complement strand
CCCTGCATTCTGGTGCGCGGATGGGTGTCGATCGTGGGCATGGGCAACCCGAATTGCTGGTTCCTGTGGTATGCGTCGTCGACCGGCGACGGAATGTCACGCTGCGAGGGTTGCGCCAATCTGCCCGAGGGATTTGATCTCAGCTTGTGTCTGTTGGGGACACCCGGCGGTGTCATCGGCGCATGCTGCAATGAAGTGACCGGCGTTTGCAATGACAACGTCGCGATGAACAATTGCACCGCCGCCGAACAGCGATTCACGCCGAATACGGCATGCTCGGCCATCACCCCGACTTGTGGACAATTGACCGGGCCGTGCTGCAAGCCCGGCGTTCCCTGCACGCTCCAGGTCGAAGTCACGTGTCTCAACCAGGGCGGGCAATGGCTCGGCAACGGGGCGGACTGTGCCGATTGCCCGGTGTTCGGCGCATGCTGCCAGGGCGCCTCAGTGTGCGTCCTGACCGAACAATCCGTTTGTCTCGATGAGGGCCACAGCTGGCTGGGCGCGAACACGAGTTGTTCCGCATGCCCCGCCCTGCCGGCGTGTCCGACAACCGGTGTGCTCCTGTCACACGGCCCATACGACCCGCTGGCCGAACCCACCGCATATTCTTCGGAGATCTCATCTTCCTTCAGAGTGTCGGAGAACTTCATCGGTGTGACGGGCGCGGTGACCGCGCTCACCTGGTGGGGGCTCGACCTGCGCCCTGTCGGCAACGGATTCGTCGAGTGCACCGAGAGCGATCCCTCGTTCAATATTACGTTCAGCGAGGACGCCGCCGGTGTTCCCGGTTTGCTGGTGTGCAGCTACACGATCGAGGCCACGCGCACGCCCACAGGGCACACCTATCACGGCGCCCAGCTCAACGAATACCACGCCGAACTCCCCTCTTCCTGTGCCATGACCCGCGGCTGGGTGTCGATCGCCGGCGTCGGTGATCCGACCTGCTGGTTCCTGTGGATGACCTCGCCGACAGGCGACCATCGTGGGCATTGCGCGGGCTGTGCCGCGCCGATGATCGAGTCTGATTTTGCGGTGTGTCTACATGGTACACCTGGCGGCGTAGTTGGCGCATGTTGCAGTGATTCCGCGGCGTCGTGTATTGACAACGTCGAAATGGACGATTGCGCGGCCGCGACTCAGCGCTTTGTCGCCAACGGGTCCTGTTCGGGCATGAATCCGCCCTGCGGCGTGATCGTCGGAGCCTGTTGCTTTGCGCAATTCAGTTGCGATGGCACGACTCAAACCGACTGCGCGACCCAGGGCGGCCTTTGGCTCGGCGCGAATTCGCAATGCAACGCGTGTCCGTGCATCGTCGCATGCCCCGCCGGCGGCCGCGCTGAGGCTGAACCGCCTTGCGTGACCGGGTACATCGATCAATACAACGCCGGTTGCACCAGCACGCCGCCCCATTTCATGCCCGCTTCACTGGGCGAGACGATCTGCGGCATCGCCGGGTTCTATCAGACAGGCGTCAACTATATTCCCGACCAGGACTGGTACGAGGTGCAGATCCCCGTCGCGATGGGCTGGAGCGTGCAGACCGTGGCGGAGCTGCCGCTGCGGGTTGAAATCCGCGAAGCCGGCGAGGGTTGCCCGGGACAACTGCTCGGTTCTAATCAGAATCCGGCAACGTGTCTCAATACGACGCTGGGCGTCTTCTCTGAAAACCCGGGAATACATTGGATCGTCATCTCGGCCTATGTCGGAGACGACCTGTCGGCCTGCGGGGCCAAGTACACGCTGGAAATTCTCAGCCCCTACGGTTGCATCCCAGGCGATCTCAATCAAGACCTGTCCGTGAACGGAATGGACATTTCGGTTCTGACTGAATGCATCACGACCGGTTCGTCGCCCTTCAACTGCCTGTGCGGGGACATGAACTTTGACGGAGCGACCAATCCGGGGGACATACCGTTTTTCGTCTCCAGATTGGTTCAGTCCTGAACTCGACACAAAGCGTCATTCCGACGCTCGTGGATTGAAATCGCCATCCAAATTCATTGAAGCCGCCCGTCTACGACCGGTACGATGGCCCCTCGGCACGGTCAATGGCGCTTGGGTCTACAGGGGCAACCCGCTTCCCATCAAGAACTGCCTCAACAAGGGGTAATGGTCTATGCATAATACGAAAATACTCGTCATCGGAAGCCTTGGACTTTGTATTGTCCTTGCGAATGGCGCCGCTCCGGCTGCCGGTCAGACCACATTCGACTGGAACGATTCTGTAGGCGGAGTGTTTCAGGATGCGGGCAATTGGACCCCCGTGGGCGGACCGCCGACCGGTTTGGACACGGCGAGATTCAATCTCAACGGTTCATATAACGTAACCTTCAATGCCGACCGATCGCATCAGTTCTTCCACATTGGCAACGACGACGTCTTTCTCGATCTTTCCAGTCGCACCTACACGCTCACCGGCGACTACCCGACCCTCATTGCGGGCCTGGCTCCTGGAGATGTCTCATCGCTCACCGTGCAGAACGGAACCCTGTTATCCAATTGGGCCGCAATTGGCCTGTTCTGGCCGGGTCTGATCGACATGTCTTTGCCGGGACCGGTCACCTGGAATAACAGCGCAGCGATCATCATCGGCGGCACGGCATCGGCCGAAGCAGAAGCCACCAATGGCGCGCAGATTACATCAGGATGGACCGTGGTCGGCGGTCTGGGCGGCACCGGCGGAGGAAACGGAACACTCCGTGTGCTCGACTCCGGCACACTTTGGAACTGCAGCGCCAACGTGATGGCCGTCGGCAGGGATGTCAACGGGACTCTCATCGTGGCCAACGGAGGCGACGTGACCAGCGGCTGGGGAGACATAGGTTATTCCGCGGGCGTCAGCGGCGACGCCCTCGTGACCGGCACGGGCTCGCGCTGGGACATGGGCATCGGCGCAGCTGCCGTCGGCATCAGCGGCATCGGCATCTTGAATGTTCAGAGCGGCGGCGTGGTGACGAGTCAGTTCTGTGAAATCGGTGTTCAATCCTCCGGCTCGGGAAGCGCCACCGTCAGCGGCGCAGGTTCGCGCTGGGACATGGCGCCCTTCGGCGCGGGCGTGGGCATCAATGGCTTTGGTACCCTGAGCGTTCAAAGCGGCGGCGTGGTGAGCAGCGTCGGCGCTGATATCGGCAAGGAGGCTTCGGGCGACGGTGAAGTGACCGTCGGCGGAACCGGTTCACTCTGGGACGTCAACGGAGTCATCAATGTGGGGACGCGCGGCGACGGTGATTTGCTCGTCAACGCGGGCGGACGGGTCGAGGCCGATCGAATCCTCATGGGCCGATTCCCCGGCGCGACTTCAAACATGGTGATCAACGGAGAAGTCGATATCGACTCGGACGGCTCTTATCTGTTCGTGGGCTATGAAGGCCCATCGACGTTGACCCTCAATGGAACGCTGACAATCAACGACCCCGGCGGCACCGTGGGCGGTGACGATGGATTCACCGTCGTTGGCTCGTCGCCCGGCGCCACGGGCCAGCTCACGATCAACTCCGGTGGCTCGTACAGTTCGTCCGCGCAGCTCCAGCTTGGCGCGCTCGCCGGGTCGCAGGGCACCGTAACAATCAACACCGGTGGAACGGCGATCAGTCGCCTCGCCGCCTCGTCGCCTTCAGGTGCGGCAGGCAACGTCGCCCGCGACGGCGTCGGCATCATGAACATCGCCGGCGGACTTTGGAATTGTCTCGACGGCGCGCTGAACGTGGGCTTCAACGCCGGCAGCAACGGAACCATGACCATCACCAATGGCGGCACGGCGCTGTCCATCGGCGGCTCAGTCGGGCGCGCGGTTGGTGCAAATGGGACTGTGCTGATCGATGGGGCCGGCTCCGACTGGACCAGCACGGCGACCTTGAACGTGGGTGTGCTGGGGACGGGTTCGTTGACGGTGGTGAATGGCGGAGTTGCGGCCGCGCCATTGATTCAAATCGGCGCAAACGGGACCGTCGGCGGAGTTGGATCGCTTAATTCAGCCGTGGACAACAGCGGTACGCTCGTCCCGGGCGACGTGCCTGGCCCGGCGGACATCGGGCTCCTTGCGATCGCCGGCGCAATGGTGCAATCGCCGGTTGGAAAGACCGTCGTCGATATCTCCGGCCCGGCCGTGGCCCAGCGCGATCGCGTGCAGGTGGGCGCCATTGCGTCGCTCGATGGCACGCTGCAAGTCAACCTGGTCGGCGGATTCATTCCCTCGCCCGGCCAGGAATTCCAGATTATCACGGCTAGCAGTGTCAGCGGCACGTTCGCCGATATCTCCGGCGCGGGCTCCGGCTACCTTGAGGCCGTTTACGACGCCACCACGGTGAAGTTGCGCTACTGCCAGCCTTGCGATGCGAACTGTGATGGATTATCAAACGGCCGCGACATCAAGCCATTCGTCAATATTCTGCTCGGCGTGGGAGCGCCCTGCGGATCGTGCGCCGGCGACGCAAATCGAGATGCGGCTACGAATACGGCAGATGTCGCCGCGTTCGTGCAGTGTCTGACGAATCCTTGACGCAAATGCGAAGCGCTCGGGCGATGTCGCGTTTAGCGTATGGGTTTGCCGGTGGCCGGTGTATTGCGGGAGCCGACGCCTCCCTTGAGATAATGTTGAATCAGCGCCCAGGCCGCTTCGTCGACCGCCTTCTCGCAGCGATCGCCGGCGGCATTGGTCGCGGCCAGTACGGCGAAATTCCGCTCCGGTGCGATCCACACCACGCAGTACCACATGGTGTTACTCCCGGCATGGGTTAGCACGCGACCCGGCTTGCCGGGTTTGGCTCCCGCCCAGGGCCGCTGGGTCACCACCCAGCCCATTGCGTAGTCGCCTCCTGCCGGCGCGGTGTGCATTTTGACGAATGACTCCGGTTTCAGCAGGCTGCCTCTACCTTCATCGCCGATCAGGTGCAGCGCCGTGAACGCCGCCCAGTCGGCCATTGATGCGTGCACCGTTCCCGCCGGTCCGATCGCCGGAGGATTGTCGGCTCGCCGCCCCGGGCGCACCGGTCGAATGCTGTCGCCCTTGATCGTATGGCCCCACGGCTGGTCCATTGCCTCGGCATTGCCGGGCGCGCCAAATCCCGCCGATGCCATCCGCAGCGGCGAGAACAGCATCGTCCGCATCAATTCCTCCCACGACTTGCCGGTCGCGCGCTCAGCCATCGCGCCGGCAATCGCATATCCGCCGTTGGAGTAGATGAACTTTGTGCCCGGCTTCGCCTGCGGCGCGCGCGTGAGCACGCCCTCTACCAGCACGCTGCGCTGCTGCGTCGGAGTTCCGCTCTGCCGCCAAAGCCGGGCCCACAATCCGCCGGGTGAAAGGTCGGTCGGCACACCGCCACGATGCATGAGAAGCTGCTCCAGCGTCACGCCGCGATAGTCGGCGTGCATGCGTGGTATCAACTCGGGGAAGATCTCATCAACTGTCGTGTTCCAGCGCAGCTTGCCCTGTTCGACGAGCATGGCGATCAGCGTCGCGGTCATCGCCTTGGTGCACGAGCCCAGATGGAATTGGTCGGTCACATTGACCGGCGTCGCATCGCCGGCCTTGCGGACCCCGACCGCCCCGCTGGCCACGAGCTTGTTACCCTCGATGATCGCACCAGTCAGGGCGGGCAGATCATGCTGTGAACGGATCTTCTCGAGGATCGAGCGCAAGGATGTTCGACCGGCGCCGACAGGTTGAGTGGTGACTTTCATATTAGACGGCTGTCGCGGAGAAGGGGTCGGGCCGCGCGGAGGCGTTGCAGGCCGGCTGGTGGGCCGGAGCTCCAGGGGTTCAAGCGGCTCGGGTGGCTGCCCCGTGGCGCGCGCCGACGTCAGGAACGCAACTGCGCCCGTTGCCAGAAGAATCTGAAAAACACGCTGTGAGATAACCGGCTTCACGACGGGGATTTATACCACGAACTTATCAAACGATGGCAGCCGCCGTCAGGGCAGAAGAACCTGCACAAATTCCGCAACATCACGCCCATCGGAGAAGCCGTCGTCGTTCATATCGGCTCGCTCTACGCCGCAACTCGGAAATTGGTTGGCATAGGCCTCGGGATCGCTCAGGGCCAGCACAAACGGCTCGACGTCCGCCAGGTTGCGAATGCCATCGCAATTCAGGTCACCATCAAAGTCAATCAGCGGCTGAGCCGAAAGCACCAGCCGTGGGCCGGTGGCCGGGTCGGGAAAATACTCGATCGCCCGAAAGGTGAATCCCACGGTGGATGAGGCGGGGGCGACAAAGATGGAAACGAAACCACCCGCGAGAACGTCGCTGGCGAAGGCAGGGGCCAGAGTCAGCGGGATTGAAATCGTGCCGGTCTGCTCCGCGACTGGTGCCGTGGCCAGATTGGCCGTGTTCGCGCCGGACACGAGCGTTTGCAGAAAGTTCCAGCTGATCTCATTTCCACCGGCGTCGATGGGCGGTGGCCCCGGCGTGCCGATACCCTGAAGCCAGTTGTCGTCTGAAACCCAGCGGAATGAAACCGAACCCGCGCCGATGTTGAAAATCGGATTGATCGGCGCTCCAACTTGATAGAGCGAAAGACTCGCGCCGGTGAGCTGCCAGTTGCCCGGGCCGAACTGGGCATCGAAGGCCGACGTTGCGATATTCGCGTCGAATTGAAGTATCGATTGATACTGCCCCTGTGGTTCATTCACCCCATTCACCGCGGCCGATCCGGCAACCGCGAGAGCCCCTGCCCCGCCGAAGTTCCGGGTCGGCTCGACCTCGCGGGCCATGGCGTCCTGCATCGGCGCAATCGAAACGTCCGCCGCAAACAGCGAAGGTGCTGTGATTGCCAGCAATGCATGCATGGCAACTGGCCTTAAGAATCGTTGGCGGTGTCGGAGTATCATGGGATTGCAGTGTTAAAACCTAGGATTGTCAGAACACGACCAATCTACCCAGACCCTGACCTCTAAATCAATTATTTGCCGCCCCCTGATCGATCCAGTCTCTCAGAATCGCCAGCTCAGTTGACGATAAACGGTCCCCGAATAGCGGCATGGTTTCGCCCGAGGGCGGCGAATTCTGGCTGACCTTCAGGTAAATCAGGCTGTTGGCCGAGTCGCCTGGTCGAATCAAAAAAAGGTCAGGCCGCTGAGCGCTCGCTTGATCGACCGTGGTCGCGTGGCTCTGCCCCGAGGTCAGCACCATCGATCCGCCCCCGAAGGTGGAACCGAATCCCCCGGCCGCATGGCAGCTTGTGCAATGGGCGTCGTAAATCGGCTGCACTTCCTGCGAATACGAAATCGTCCGGCCCGTCGGCGGGCCCACGGGGTTGACACCGCCCTGGCATCCAGCCGCCATGATAATGACGAACGGCAGGATGCGAACCGGTCCTTTTCCTTTATCTCTATACATGTCAATTTCCTTCTCTCAAGGCGTGGCCGCGACGATTCGATCCACGCGACCGGTCGTGCCGGTCGGCCCGAAATTGGCGCTGCTGAGCACATAGATTTCACCGGCCTGGTCCTGGCCGAAACTGAAGAGGTAACGTCCAAGCCGTCCGGCATTCGCGCCTTGCACGAGCAGGCTTCGCCGCTTCCAGGTGCCGTCGGTTTCCTTTCGAGCCGCAAACAGCACGCCGTCGGGCGAAATAAAACCGGTGCTGAAGTCGCCGAAGATGTAATGGCCCGCAAGCTCGGGTACAGCCGAACCGCGGTACACATAGCCGCCAATCACGGAGATGCCAACCGAATGGGAGTATTCGAGGATCGGGTCAACGAGCGGCGCGCCGGCGGCATCCGTCGCAGCACAATTCGCGGGCGGCGAGTTCGGCGAAGTCGCCGAGAAGCAGTGTGTCCCCTCGCGAATGTTCCATCCGTAATTGCCACCCTTGGTCACGACGTCGACCTCCTCGGTCAGTCCCTGGCCGACGTCGCCGACGAACAGCTCATTGGTGCCGCCGCGATCAAATGAGAATCGAAACGGGTTTCGCAGCCCGAGTGCCCAGATCTCGCCGCGCGTGGACGATTGGATAACGAACGGATTGTCCGTCGGCACGTCGTACGGCTGCGCGCCATCGACATTGATGCGCAGAATCTTCCCGAGCAGTTGCGTTCGATCCTGAGCGTTGCCCAGCCCCGCGGTGTGACCCGTGCCCGTGTCGTTTGCCCCGCCGCCATCGCCGATGCCGATGTAAAGCATCCCATCGGGACCAAATGCGAGCTGCCCGCCGTTGTGATTGCCCTGCGGCTTGACCACTTCCAGCAGGACGCGCTCCGATGCGGGATCGGCCACAGCCGCATCGCCCGCCGACACGCTGAACTCGGAAATGCGAACGCGCGAGTCCGCAAAGGAGGGATCACCCGATGCCTTGGGAACGTTGTAGAACACGAAGAAGCGGCCGTTGGCTGAATACTGCGGATGGAACGCCAACCCAAGCAGGCCGCGCTCGTCATAGACGAACGCCCCGCCGCCGCCGGTGATGTTCACCATGCTGGCCGAGACATCCAGAAATACGCTTGTCGTGGTTTGGCCGGGCGCGAGCACGTTAATCCGCCCCACCTGGTCGACGATAAACAGGCGCCCGGTGCCGTCGTTCGGCTGGGCGAGCGCGACCGGTGATGTGAAACCGGATGCGACCTGCACCAGACCGATCGTGGTGGACTCGCCACCCCCTGGAGGGTTCGAATCAAAACACGACGTGGCCAGCGCCGCGGGCATCAGGGCGGCGACGGCCCCGCTCACCAGAATGCGCCGGATGCGCCGACGATCTCCCCCAACGGCGGTATTGCCGGGCAGCTTCATGCTCAGTCTCCATGCCGCGAGGTCCCAGGGCGATTCGGTGGTTCACCCGCTTTTCATGTCCAATGCAACGGAGAATCTTGCGACCCCCAAGGTGAATCCCCGTCGCCGGGCAGGTCAGTATATGTGAGCACGAAGCCGGAAGTGTCGTGGTCGCATCAGATATTTGCCCCGATCCTCGTCGGAAGGTGTGCGCCGCTCCAACTTGTTGAACTTGCGTGGCCGCCGCCTTACGCTGGAGGCGCGAGACACCAATGCCCACTTTGCTTGATGCCGATGGAATCGCAGCGGCCCTGCGACGAATGGCCGACGAGATTAGCCGCTCCGCGCCCGCGGGTGTCGGCGTCGGACTGGTGGGAATTCGTTCGCGGGGTGACGATCTCGCCCGACGATTGCAACCGCTCCTCGCCGCCAAGGGGCTTCACGATCTGGCGTACGGCACGCTCGATATCACGCTTTATCGCGATGACCTCGCTGAAATCGGCCCGTCCGCCGTCGTGCGCACGACCGAGATCGATTTCGACGTCGAGGGACGTTACCTCGTTCTGGTCGACGACGTGATTCACACCGGGCGCAGCATTCGCGCCGCGCTGTCCGCGATCATCGACCTGGGCAGGCCCCGGGCGATTCGCCTGGCCGTACTGGTCGATCGGGAGGGAAGCTGCCGCGAGCTTCCGATTCAGCCCGATTTCGCAGGCATTCGCGTATCCGATTCGGCCGGTCGCGTAACAGTGCGGTTGAGGGAGACGGACGGCAAAGACGAGGTTGAGGTCGAATCATGACGCCAATGTCGACATCCGTAGCGGCATTATCGGGCGCAGCGCCGCGCGAAACGGAGCGTGAATCCATGGTCTGGCCGCACAAGCACCTGCTCGGTCTCGAGGATCTCTCGGCCCAGGAGATCAATTTCATTCTCGAAACCGCCGAGGCCTTCGAGGATGTCTCTACCCGCAGCGTCAAGAAGGTGCCGGCCCTGCGCGGACGTGTGGTCGTTAACCTGTTCTTCGAAGACTCGACCCGGACGCGAACCAGTTTCACCCTCGCGGCCCAACGGCTCAGCGCGGACATCATCGATTTCACCGCCAAGACCAGCAGCGTCTCGAAGGGTGAGAGCCTGCGTGACACCGTGCGCAACATTGAAGCCATGGGCGTCGACCTCATCATCTGCCGACATCCAAACGCCGGCGCGCCGCACCTGGTCGCCCGCTGCGTGAATTGCAGCGTCATCAACGCCGGGGACGGACGACACGAGCACCCCACCCAGGGCCTGCTCGACCTCTACACCATGCGGCAAGCCAAGAACCGCATCGCCGGACTCAAAGTCGCCATCGTCGGCGACGTGGCCAACAGCCGCGTGGCCCGAAGCAACTTGCACGGACTGCTCAAACTTGGCGCGGAAGTGACGCTCATCGGGCCGCCCACGCTCGTGCCCAAGGGCTTTGCCCAGCTTGGCGCGAAGATTCGACACGATTTCGACAACGTGATCGGCGAGTTCGATGTGATCAACATGCTCCGCGTGCAGCAGGAGCGCATCGCATCGAGCGTGTTCCCCAGCATTCAGGAATACTCGCGTCTATTCGGGCTGAACGCGGAGCGCATGCGCCGGGCGAAGTCCGATGTGCTGGTCATGCACCCCGGACCGGTCAATCGCGGCATTGAGCTGTCCGCGGAAGTGGCGGATGGGGCGAAGAGCGCGATCTTGCGACAGGTCACCAACGGCCTGGCAGTGCGAATGGCTGTTATGTTCCTGTGCAAGCAGGCGGCTGAAGGCACGCCGTAGGTGATCTTCGTATAGCACTGAAAGTGCGCCCTAGTTCCAGCCCATGGCAACGCCATGGGAGATCGGCAAATTGTATTTATTAAGCCCTGAAAGGGCGTCTCAATAACTTGGGGCCCCCGCGCTGCGTTTGAAGCACCCCTTCAGGGCTTGATCACGTCGCCTTTCCTTACCCAGGGCGTTGCCCTGGACTGGAACTAAGGCGCACCGTTGGTGCTCCAGTCTTTGCCACGGCTGGTGCCCTCCCCGACGCTGAAATAGGCTCAAGCGCCAACACGGCCTTCGATGCAGCAAGCTGCGTCGGTGTCCATTTGGACACGTCCTCGCCCGTGCGCATGAAATTGTGACGACTGTAGTAGTTATAGAGTGCGGCCGAAGCCTTCGGCGTCAGCGACCTGTCATTGTTGACCGCATACAGCCCGTACACGGGCTCGTAACACATCATCCATTCATATGTGTTGAGCAGGCTCCAGTGGAAATACCCGCGGACGTCGTATCCGGCGTCGATGGCCCGCCGAATCGCAAGCAGATGTTTGAATAGAAAGTCGGGCCGCTTGGCATCGGTCTTGTCGGCGATGCCGTTCTCCGTGATGACCATCGGCTTGCCGTAACGATTGGCCAGATCGACGATAACGCGCTGCAGTCCATCGGGATCGATGTACCAGCCCAGGTCGCTGACGTTCGGGCCGAACCGAAGCCCCTGCAGATAGAGCGCCAATGGTGCGGCGATCTCCCGGGCATAGTAGTTGAAGCCGACGTAGTCGAGGTCATCCTTTACGCCGTCGAGATGGCGATGGTTGTAGTCGATGGCCTTGTCGTACCAGAACGCGAACGGATCGAGCGGATCCTGCTCCCAGTCGATCACGTTCTGAATGCTCATGATCTTCGCGTCGGGCCGCAGCTCGCGCACCACCCGCGCCGCCAGCTTGAACGTGGCCACTTCCTTCTCGATCAGCTTGTCGTAGTAAGCGACGGATGTCCGTTTACCCGGCGAAAACTCGCCGTATGCCACCATCAGTGCGTAAGCATTTGGCTCATTCTGCGGCGCGAAAACGGTCACCTCCGCCGGCAATGCGGGAATCACCTTTCGCAGATACCGCTCCCAGGCCGCCGCGGCATCGGGATGCAGCCATCCGTGTTTTTCGGGATCATCGAAGTTCGCCAGCCATCCCGGAAAGGTGTAGTGCCACAAACAGACAATCGGCGTAATTCCAGCGGCCGACAGTTGCCTGCAATTGTGAACGTATTGTGCGATGGCCTGCTCGTTGAACTTGCCGGGCGCCGGCTCCACCCGGGCCCACTCGATGCCGAAGCGATAGTGCGTCACGCCCAGGGCCTTGAGCGCCGCGACGTCGCGCTCCATGTGCTTCATGCTGGCCACGCGCTCATCACGCGGGGTCTTCAGACGGCCGCGGTCACCCCACAGGTCCCAATCGGTCGCCCACGTGCGCTTGGGATCAGGCTCTTCGATCTGAAATGCCGCGGTCGACACGCCCCACCAGAAATCGGGCTGCCTGGCGGGCTGGGAAATGGCAATCGCCACCGGCGCCGGCGGCAGCTTGTAGGCCGACTGACAACCCACTGCAATCGACACGCAAAGGACAGCGCAGGCGAGCGTGGACATACGGCGACGCAGTCGAAGATGGCGAAAAGTCAATCGAACCTCCTGATTCGGGCCTTTCAAGACCCACCGAACAGCCGGGCAATTGGGGTTACTGTAGGCGGCCGTCGCGCGTACGTCCCGTCGTGCACGTAAGTTATGTATCTGTCGAACCGTGCGATCGGAGAGACCCGGCGGACAACGCGGGAATTCCCACTGGTTTTTAGATCACGATACCTCGCGGTACAATCTCCGCCGGCTGGAAAAGCCCGAGGTAATCTCATTCGCATTGAAGCTCAATCAGACAAAATCACGCCCCGTGCGCCCCACGTGGCCGCGGCGCGCCGTAATGGACCCGTACTTCGATTCACGATTCATACAAGGAGCCGATAGATGCCCGAAATGAACCCATTTGCAATCGCCCAGGCACAGCTTGACGAGGCCGCCAAGAAACTTGGCCTTGACGCCGCGACACATGAGCTGCTGCGCAGTCCCATGAAGGAATATCACTTCACGCTGCCGGTCAAGATGGACAACGGCCGCACCAAGGTGTTCCACGGATATCGCGTGCAGTACAACGCGGCCCGTGGTCCGACCAAGGGCGGCATCCGCTGGCATCCCGATGAGACCATCGACACCGTTCGTGCACTTGCGGCGTGGATGACCTGGAAATGCGCTGCCGTCAACATTCCGCTCGGCGGCGGCAAGGGCGGCATCGTCTGCAATCCCAAGGAACTCTCCGAAGGCGAGAAGGAACGACTCGCCCGGGCCTATATCCGCGCGGTTGGCCGGGAGTTAGGCGTGCACCGCGACGTGCCCGCGCCTGATGTCTACACCACGCCGCAGATCATGGCGTGGATGATGGATGAGTTTGAAACCATTCACGGCGAGAGCCACCCCGGCATGATCACCGGCAAGCCGATTCCGCTGGGCGGCAGCGAAGGCCGCGGCGACGCGACCGCGCGCGGCGGGCTCTACGTCGTCCGCGAAGCCGCCAAGAAGATGAAGCTCGATTCGAGCAAGATGAGCTACGCAATCCAGGGCTTCGGGAACGCTGGGCAATACGCTGCTACGCTGCACCCGGAGATCCTGGGCGGCGGCAAATTGCTGGCCGTGTCCGACAGTCGCAGCGGCGTTTTCAGCCAGAGCGGCATCGATCCGCAGGCCATGGTGAAGTACAAGCTGGAGACCGGCAAGGTCGAGGGCTTCCCCGGCACGACGCCGATCACGAATGAAGCATTGCTCGAATTGCAGTGCGACATACTGTATCCGTCGGCCCTGGAAGGCGTGATCACGGCGTCCAATGCGCCCAAGATCAAGTGCAAGATCATGTGCGAATTGGCCAACGGGCCGACCAGCCCCGAGGCCGACAAGATCCTGCACGCGGCGGGCGTGATGGTCTTGCCCGACTTCCTTGCGAATGCCGGCGGCGTGACCGTGAGCTATTTCGAGCAGGTGCAGAACACGTACAACTACTACTGGTCGCTCGACGACGTGCATCGCCAGCTTGATCGCCGCATGACGGACGCCTTTGAGGCGGTCTACAGCACGCGCGAGAAGGCCAAGGTGCACATGCGGCTGGCGGCCTACATGGTGAGCGTGAGCCGCGTGGCCGAGGCCTGCAAACTGCGTGGATGGGTATAGACGAATAGCAAAATAACTAACGGCGTCGGGTTACTTATGACCCGTAATCTCGAAAACGCCTGAATGCCGATCCGTCCCAGGGTGCGTGGAAGCCCCAGATCGGTGTACACGAATTCGAGTGCAATTGAAAGGAAGAAAAGAATGGCGCGGAATCGACTCCTGTGCATGTGTATCGTGGGCTTGCTGGCTGCCGGCTGCGGCGACAAGGACCAGGGCATGAGCATGGCCGGCGGCGGTGAGCACAAGGCTCCACAGCGCCCCGCTGAAATGGATGAAATTTCCAACTGGATCGGCAACTGGACCTTCAACGGCACCTGCACCATGGCAGGCATGGACAAGCCCATGACCATGACCGGCTCGTCGTCGGCCAATTGGGCGGTTGATCGATGGGCCATTGTGGAGACCGTGGAAGGCCCCAACATGATGGGCCCCGGCATGTTCCACGGCATGGGCGTTTACACCTATGACCCGGGCGAGAAGAAATTCAAGTCGGCCTGGATGGACAACATGGGTAGCGTCAACCACGGCACGATGTGGAGAGACGGTCCCAATTCCTGGAAGATGAAGGGCACCGGCC
>CAYXEY010000026.1:9064-20818 GCA_964464105.1 uncultured Planctomycetaceae bacterium | reverse complement strand
CATCGGCCTGCTCCCAAAGGCATGACAGATCGCGCGGGCTGAAGATGACGCTCGTGCGGCAGCCCACATCCAGGCCATAGAGCGGCCATTCACCCGGCTTGAGCTTATGCAGCGCGGTCCAGACCGGATGCGACGCATCCAATTCCACCAACGGCTGTTCCCGAAAGAGACGCTTGGCCATGTTCTCAAAACCCTGGCGCATCGCCTCGCGGCTGCAACAGGCCTCGACGAACAGCAGCCCCCCGCCCTGGACGTAGTCGCGAATCTTCCGTTCCTGCACTTCCGTAAACTTGCCGAAGTTGTGTCCCGTGACATATAGAATCGGAGCTTCAAGCCAGCGCGACAGCGGGGCATCCACGTCGACTAACTGCCATGACACCGGCTCGCCCAGCTCATCGCCGATGAAGGCCACAAGGTTGGCGCAGTCGTGCGGGTCGGCATTCCACTCGGTCGCGTTGTCGCGCCTGAGCTTTTGAATCAGTACCGGACGTCGGCCCTTCGCCAGGAACAGCACGGCGAAGCAGGTGTCGGTGAGGTTGTTGGCCCACGATCCGCCGCGATTGAAAATGGTGGCCCCGTCCTGCTTGTCGATGAGGTACTCGGCGCCTTCGCGATACCAATCGTGATTGCCGAAGTACTGCAGGCCCGAGAGCATGCCCACGCGCTCGGCGCCGTAGAGCCAGTAGTAATTCCAGGCGTTGCTGCGCGGATTGCGCGCCGCTGAAAAATTGGCGCCAAGCCATTTCAACCCGCTCGCCAGCACGGGATTGGTGCGATGCACGCCGCAGCCCTGGGCCGCGCCATTGACGTAACCCTTTTCCCCTGTGCGGGCGACTTGATGTCCGCAGATCAGCAGGCTCGACACGCCGGCCGCGGTCATGCTGCCGGTGCCCGTTGCGGGGCGTCCGATGTAATTCCAGCCGCCATCCTTGGCCTGCGTGGTCAGCCAGTGCTTCGCGGATTTGTTCCAGATGAATGGAGGAATCTTCACGCCAACTGTGGCGGCTTCGTGCAGCCCGAGCAGTGCGAATTGCGTGTTCGAGTTATCGCCGAGGCCCATCGATCGCCGCGGGTCCGCCGGGCCGTAAGTCCATTGGCCGCTGGGCAACTGTGAATCGCGCAAGAACTTGGCGCTCGCTTCAATCTGGTCGCGGTACTTGACTGGATCGGCCTGGGCGAAGACTGCGATCTTGAGCGCGACGGTGTAGGTGTGTTCATCCCGCACGCGCTTGAGATATTCGAGTCCGCCGGCCACGCTCGGATCCTTGAGCGGCACCTGGGCCTGAATCAAGGCCAGCGTCGCCAGCGCGGTCATGCCCCCGGGCTGCGACGTCTCGGGCCAGCTTCCATCGTCGCTCTGACGGGATTTGATGTACTTGATTCCGGCCTGAATGGACTGGCGGACTTCCTCGGGCGTGACCGCGCCCACGGCCTCACCCGCGGTCAACGAAATCGCGATCAGACCGTAAAGGCCGAGCGCAATCATGCGTTGCCAAACACTGAGCTGAGGCATCATCGTAATTGTAATCGCGAGATCGCCGGTAGGTTGATGTGGCAAGTCATTCATCCGTCGATTCTGTATACTCCGCCGACATGTGGCCCGACCTCGCATTGTCACTTCTCGGCGTTTGCGTCGGCGCCATTGGCACGCTCATCGGAGCGGGCGGTGGATTTCTGCTCGTCCCGATCCTCACGCTGCTTTATCCGCATGACCAGCCCGAAACGCTGACTTCAATATCGCTTGCCGTCGTTTTCGCGAACTCCTGCGTGGGTACCATTGCCTACTCCCGGCTGCGACGCATCGCCTACCGGCCGGGTCTGGCGTTTGCAGCGGCCGGCATTCCCGGCTCGATTGCCGGCGCGTTCCTGGCTACTCACATGACCCGCGGCCCGTTCGAGCTGGTACTTGGCGCGACGATGCTGATCGGCGCAGTACTTCTGCTCATTCGTCCCAAGGCGCCCACCCTGCCACCGGGGGGAAAGCTCGACGACGAGCAAAGCGTCGGCAGCCATGATTCGTCGCAGTCCCATCTCACCGCTGCTCGGCTTACGCCACCCTTAAATCAGCGCGATTGGACCATCGGAATCGCCGGCAGCACGGGCGTCGGCGTGCTGTCGAGCCTGCTGGGGATCGGCGGCGGGATCATTCATGTGCCTCTGCTCACGCTGCGGCTTCGCTTTCCCGTGCATGTCGCGACCGCCACGTCGCATTTCGTGCTGGCCATCACGTCCGGCGTCGGGCTGTTCGTGCACTTCGCGACGGGCTCTTTTTCGAGCGGAATTCACCGGGCGATTGCCATCGGCGTGGGCGCGGTCATCGGCGCGCCGATCGGCGCGCGGTTATCGACGCGGTTGCACGGCAACGCCATCCTGCGGGGTCTGTCATTGGCATTGGCGGCCGTCGGGATTCGTATGGTGTGGATGGGATTTAAGCTCATTGACTAGCGCGACAGTCCCTGGTCAAGGAGAATTCTCATTGAATCGCGGGCAAAGCGATGATACGGTCTTCTAGGTTGGCGGCTGCGTACTCCAACGCCTGTCGAATGTCTTCCTCTTCCAATTCAGGAAACTCGTTCTTGAGTTCCGCGCGGTCTGGATAGGTCGCTATCAGTTCCAGCACGCGCCGCACCGTTAGGCGCATGCCACGAATGCACGGTTGGCCATTCATCTTGCCTGGATCAGTGGTAATTCGGTCCAGCGTCATAGCATTGCTTCGCTTCTAAGATAGTATACCAAGAGCGATTGACCAGGAATATCGAATCGGATCTACACGGTGAAAGCACCATCCTGCGAAATATTTGGAATCGTCGCCCGTGATGCGCCGCGGATAGTACTCTTCCGACACGGCCCGAGCGGCCATAATCAACTCATTCTGTGGTTAACTGATCGGGACGAGTTCATCCGGGGGCAATGGTTGAAGGCCCGCCTCTGCCCATCGATAGACCTGTCGCCAAATGGTTCACTTCTTGTGTATTCAGCGAAAAGGTATGGCAGTACCGAACGATGCTGGACGGCTATTTCGCGTCCACCTTTTTTTTCAGCCTTGGTGGCATGGTCCGTTTCCAGCCATTTCGATTATGGCGGCATCTTCGAGGCGAATGACATTGTCCGTCTCTTCGGAGCCGGTCCAGATACGCCGACTCTGACTGGTTATGCTCCAGAAACTCTGAAGATTCAGTACGGCCCGAGCCCCCGGACGTTTGCGGAACAGGCTGCAGCGTTTGAACTGCGCAGCCAGTGGCGGATTCACGCTCAGATGGTTCGAAAATGGGAAAAGGATCCCGCGGCGCGTCACGTAGACATACCCTTGCAATCGAACACAACACCTGACTCCGGCTCACGGCAGCTTCCTTGTGTCTGCGTTCCTTGGGAGCCCCTTTCCGAACCCATTCGCCCGCGAGATTCTGAGGATCTTCGATCGCTCACGCTTGTTAGGCAGGGTGGCGGCTTCGAAATCCGGAAACTCGCAAGTTACTGGAGTCTGAAGACGGTGATTCTTTCTCACCAGCAGTCGCATTCACAGTATGTTCTCCGCGGAATCAACTGGATTGTGGTCGACGGCAGGGATCGAGTTATCTTTACCCTTGGAGGATGCGTACTTGCATGTCGCGCGAACCCGCAGGGCGAGCCGGTTATCGAGATCCTGGCAGATTTCACTTCCGATCGGTTCGAGTCAATTCCTCCGCCTGATTCGGCGATGCGGTGGTGAGTTTTTCGATCAACAGTGAATTGTCAAAGGCCAACGAGCATGACGCACAACCACGATTCTGTCCTTGAAAAAGCCGCCCAGCGTTGCCGCGAGCTGGGCATCGTCATCCCCACTTTCGCCCAGCAGAAGGACCCCGGCCTCATTCCGCAAAAAATCAAGGACCGCCTGGGCCAAGTCGGCATGTGGGATGTCAACCCCGCCAATCTCTTTCGCATCACCTGGAAGAACGAGCCGGTCGCCAAGGGCGGCGGATTCAATCATGGCAATTGGATCGAGTTTCCGTCCTCGCTGACCGGCGTGCCCGCGCGGATCGTCGGACTACTCGGGCGGCATTTTCCGACCGGGGCGCACAAAGTCGGCGCGGCCTTTGCCTGTCTCGTCCCGCGCCTCGTGACCGGTCAGTTCGACCCCACGCGACAGAAGGCAGTGTGGCCGAGCACGGGGAATTACTGCCGCGGCGGTGCGTTTGATTGCGCGGTGTTAGGCTGCACGGCCGTCGCAATTCTGCCCGAGGGCATGTCCCGCGAGCGGTTCGAGTGGCTCAAATCCATCGGCGCCGAGGTCATCGCCACGCCCGGCTGCGAGAGCAACGTCAAGGAAATCTATGACAAGTGCTGGGAGATTCGCCGTACACGCCCGGACTGCGTGATCTTCAACCAGTTCGAGGAGTTCGGAAACGCGATCTGGCATTATCACGTGACCGGCGGCGTCATCGATGAAATCTTCAACAGTCTGAATCAGAACCTCGAGCGGCAGCGAGCGGGCGCGGCGTCGTCCCGAGCGGGACCACTGCGGCTGGCCGGTTACATCTCTGCCACCGGCAGCGGCGGCACCATTGCCGCGGGTGACTTCCTGCGAACGAAGCACCCGCACATTCGCGTCGTGGCCGTTGAGGCCCAACAGTGCCCCACGCTTTACCAATGCGGATTCGGCGACCACCGCATCGAAGGCATCGGCGACAAACACATCCCGTGGATTCACAATGTGCGGAACACCGACGTCGTCGCGGCGATCGACGATGAGCAGTGCATCAACCTGATGCGCCTGTTCAATGAAGCCGCGGGTCGGGCATCGCTTGAGAAAGCAGGCGTTCCACGAGGAACGGTCGAACGGCTCGGCGATCTGGGCATTTCGGGTATCTGCAATCTCGTCGCGGCGATCAAGACAGCCAAGCATTTCGAGATGAACGAACGCGATGTGATCATGCTGCCGCTGACCGATTCGATGGAGCTATACGGCTCGCGCATCGAGGAATACCGCAATGAGCGCGGCGTTTACGACGCCACGCGAGCGGCCTGCGACAAGGCGCGATACCTCGACGGAACGGCAACGGACTGGCTGCGCGAATTGACCTACGCCGACCGCAAGGCCCTGCACAATTTCAAGTATTTCACCTGGGTCGAGCAGCAGCAGCGGAAGATCGAAGACCTGCGCCGATTGTGGGATCCGGATTTCTGGGCGGAGCAGTTCGGGCAGGTGGAGGAATGGGATAAGCGAATTGAGGCGTTCAACAAGGAGGTTGGAAGTAATTCATAACACCAAACCGGGCAATCCGAACGGAATTAAGAAGCACGGCCTGTTGGGCTGCCTCATGCTTCTCATTGACATCCCCTTTGCATTGATAATTCTCGGGTCGCTCTTCGCAGGAGGGCCAAAGAGCCTCTGGTCTATTGTGGTAATAGTGATTGCGCTGGTGTTCGTAATCGGATCAGTTCTTTTTTTCCTGCACGACGTAATGACGGCGGATGAAGCGTGATTCCTCTTGGAATCACTTTGAATTCTGCTTCAACCACTTCGCCCAGGCGTCGCCATCAAACCCGTGATTCACTCCGGTGATGGAAATGAGCGCTTCCTGTACCTCGGTGCGGTAGATTGAAACCGTCTGCACTTCGGTCGACGTCTCCGTGCCCATCACCACTTCGGGATCGATCACGTTGATCCGATCAGGCCGGTAGTAATAGTCCTGATCATCCACCAACACCGTCGTGCCGCCCCCGAAGGACGAGGTCACGCGGCGATAAAAGACCGGACGCGTCACCGTGACCAATTGTTTTGTCTCACGCGACAGCGAGTTGATCAGATCGGGTACCGCCGCCTTGGCCTTGATAGTTCCGAGCGCAACTGCGGCATTGCGCAGAGTGTGCTCGTCCGTTGAGGCCAAGGCATCACGCAATCGGTCTACCAGCCGATCATCCTTGCGCGGAATCAGCTCGATCGCCGCCAACTGGCGAATCTCCGGCGACCCATCGACCACCGCGGTGACCAGCAGATTCATCGTCGCTTCATCCTGCAGAAACTGCGACAGGCACTCGATCATCACCCTGCGAACCGGCTCGCTGCCCTTGGACAGCACGTTCGAAATCGCCGGAATCGCCAGCGGATCCTGTATGGCCAGCAACTGCTTTCGGCCGTCGATGAATTTGGCATCGCTGGGCGATTTGCCCTGCATACGATCAGCGTAAACCGCCTTCACCCGCACGAAATACTTGGTGACGATTTCGCGGACGAGCTTGTCAACCTGCTCCTGGCGGTCCTGCTCGGCACGCTCCGGATCGGCCTTCTCCTCGGCCTTTTTCTGCTTGCGGGGGTCGAGCCATTTGCCTTTGATCTTGACGTGGCCGAGGGCCAGCCGGGCGGGCTCGTGATTCGGATCGTGCTTGATGGTCTTGCGAAGGTGTTCTATTTCACGTCCGCGCAGGCCCTGCTTGTGGCACCATTGCGCCATCTCGTAATGGCCGACGGCGGAATCAGGGTGTTTGAGCTTTTCCTTTTCATACTTGCGCCAGGGCGTTTCACCGGGCGTGTGCGACTCAATGTCCTTTTTGTCGATTTCCAGCGTGCCGATGGCAAGGCGGATGAGCAGCTTGTCGCCAAGATCCTTCTCGACTTCACCTTCCAGGGTGCGGCCGGATTTGAGTTTGAAGTGATCGGCCGACGAAGTGGCGGTCAAACCAAGCATGATCGCGAGAATCACGCCAGGGAACAGACTTGGCCGGAATCCGCGCACTTTGGCCATGCAGGAATTATAGACCCGGGAGGGCCCGGTTGGTGAGTCCCCTGTCGTACCGGGCGAACCATCGCCACTCTCGACGCGTATGTCGGTTGTCGGCAGCCCCATTGGCGATGACAATCCAAAGCATGTCCACCTCCCCCACACCCACCCCCAACACGCCCCCATCCGGCAACGGCCTTTGGGTGCCCTGCGCGACGGCATTCATTGCCAGCGCCTGCGTGATGATCGTCGAGCTGCTGGCCTTCCGGCTGGTCAGCCGCTACCTGGGGAATTCAAACTACACGACCACCGCCATCATCGGAGTCGTGCTCGGCGGGCTGGCCCTGGGCAACTACATCGGCGGACGGATCGCCGATCTCTATCGATCGGTGTCGGCGCTGGCCACGCTTTTTGTGCTCGCCTCGGCGGCCTGCTTTGCCGTACCGATGCTCAATGCCCTGGTCGGCGAATGGTCGGCATTGTGGTTCCTGAGCTGGCCGGCCCGCATCGCGATTCACGTCTTCTTGTCGTTCTTCATCCCCTGCACCATCCTGGGCACGATCGGCCCGGTGGTGGCCAAGATGGCCCTCGATCGCGGCCGCGCGGTGGGTCGAACCGTTGGCGGCGTTTACGCATGGGGCGTGCTTGGCAGCCTGCTGGGCACCTTCGCATCGGGCTTCTTTCTCATTCCCCGCTATGGCCTCTTCACCATCAATCACGTGGTCGCCGCAATTCTTGCAGTGATGGCCATTCTCTTCGCCGGACGTCGACTGCTCCCGTACGGCTGGGGCGCGGCGACTTGTGTGTTGCTTGTGCTGATCTTTGGATTGCCGGTCGGCGCGCAGGAAACCTGGACCGGTACGCGGGCATGGGCGGCCAACTGGGGCCTGCGCGATGACGAAGGTCCAAACGTGCTGTTCGACAAGGCCAGCGAATACTCGCAGGTTCGGGTGGAGAATGTCCCGCGCAGCGACGGCCGCCGCGTCATGCTGCTCGATAAGCTGGCCCACAGTTTCTACAACCCGCTGCGGCCGGATGAGCTGCAATACGGCTACGAGAAAATATTCGGCGCCGTGACGGACCAATTCACGAAACACGATGACTCGTTCAGGACGCTGGTGCTCGGCGGCGGCGGCTTCACGCATCCGCGCATGCTGCTGCGCGAACGTCCAAACTGTCACGTGGATGTTGTGGAAATCGACCCGGTCGTGACTGACGCGGCCCTGGCGACGTTTGGATTGTTGCGCGATGATCGCATGTCGATTTTCCATCTCGACGCCCGTCAACACGTGATCGCATTGGACAAATCGGCGAAGGCCGACTCGCCCCGCTACAAGCTCATCTTTCTCGACGCCATCAACGATTTCATCGTCCCGCCGCACCTCACCACGCAGGAGTTTCATCAGTCGATCAAGCGCAGCCTCACGCCCGATGGCGCATTCCTTATGAACCTGGTCGACATCGTGGACGAAGGCCGCTTCCTCGGTTCGCTGGTCAAGACGCTGCGGACCTCATTTGCCCGCGTCGATTGCTATTTCGCGACCGATGGCGATGCCGCGGCGGTGTTGGACATCAATGAGCGCTATACGTTTGTCGTTGTCGCCACCGATGTCGCCGAGCCTGGCGCCGTTCCCGAGGAACTGTCAGCCTACATGAAGGGCCACCGACTTACGGAGGCTCAACTGACCGAGGCCATGGGCCGACCGGGCGTGCAGCTTCTGACCGATGACTCGGCCCCCGTTGAAGCCATGCTGGCCAATCTGCCCATCCGTTCAGCCGGTCGCGATGCGATGGTGCGGTTCTATAACCGGGGCAACCAGGCCTCGGACGATGCCACGCGTGCAGGACAGGCCCAGGATTACCAAACTGCCACGGAGCATTTCGAAACTGCCGTGCGTGAGTACAAAAGGGCCATGACCATTGAGGCTGAACGCGCCGGCGACTCGCCGCCCTTTGTGCTGACGCGCCTGAATCTCGGCATGGTCATGGTCGAGGAGGCCAACCGAACGCGCGTCCGAATCGCGCACGCGGAGAACGCCCAGTCCGCATCCAAGGCTGAACTGGATGAGATGTATCGCCGCGTGGATGATTTGTTCGAGGGCGCGGCGAACTACTTCGGTGAGATCATTCGGATCGAGCCTGAGTTCTTTTCGGCCTATTACAACCTCGCCCAAACGCGAAATGTTCAACAGAGATTCGACGAGGCGGCTCAGATCTTCGCAAAGTGTCTGACGCTGGATGAGGCCCATATTGGCGCGCGGTATGGGCTGGGCGTTGCGTTGGCCAACACGGGAAAGCTCGCCGAAGCCAAGGCCGCGTTTGAAGAAGTCGTTCGCCGCCAGCCGGACTATCCCAAGGCGCGGGCGATACTTCAGCAGTTGACCGACGCGCTGGCCACGTCGCGTCCGGCTGATGAGCCGAAGTGAACCTCCGCCAAAAAATGTCTCCACGATTCGGCGACAATTGCGAATATCCGCGCATTTCCCGATAATCGCCGCATGTCCAACACCGCCGCACCGAAATCCGAATCACGGGCCTACAACCCCGCCGCCGTTGAGCAACGCATCTGGCAGAAGTGGGAAGCAGGCAACTACTTTCGCGCCGAGCCGGATGGCCGTCCGCGCGACAAGCGCTTTTCCATCTGCATCCCCCCGCCGAACGTCACCGGCGCATTGCACCTGGGCCACGCCCTGAACAACACCCTGCAGGACATCCTTGTTCGCCAGAAGCGGATGGCGGGCTTCAACACGCTCTGGGTGGTGGGCACCGATCACGCCGGCATCGCCACGCAGGCGACGGTGGAAAAGACCATCCGCAAGGAGGAGGGCAAGAGCCGCCACGATCTGGGCCGCGAGAAGCTCGTGGAGCGGATCTGGGAGTGGAAGGAAAAATATGGCAGTCGCATCGTCGAGCAGTTGAAGCTGATGGGCTGCTCGTGCGATTACTCGCGCGAGCGGTTCACGCTGGACGAGGGCTGCGCCAAGGCGGTGCGGGAGACGTTCTTCAAGCTCTTCCGCGACGGGCTGATCTTCCGCGGCAAGCGGCTGGTGAACTGGGATACGCAATTGCAGACGGCCGTCGCAGATGATGAGGTGTATCACGAGGCGGTCAAGGGACATTTCTATCATTTCAAGTATCCGCTGGTGCGAGAATCCCTTCCCACGGCCAGGGGAATCCCTTCCCACGTCCACATCGCCACGACGCGGCCCGAGACCATGCTGGCCGACACGGCGGTCGCGGTGCATCCCGATCCCGCGGGCGAGATGGACAAGCGCGAGCAGGAAATGCGCGCGAAGCTCGCCGAGGCCTCCGCCAAGGAGCGACCGGACATCGAGAAGTCGCTCGCCGATCTCGCCGAACGCCGGACGACGCATCTGCCGACGCTGCTCCAGCTCCGCGACCTCGCCAGGGGCGGCGCGAAGATCATGCTCCCGCTGATGAACCGCGAGATCCCCCTGATCTGCGACGAATGGGCCGACCCCACGCTGGGCACCGGCTGCGTGAAGATCACACCGGCCCATGACGCCAACGACCACGAGGTCTTCAAGCGGCATCCCGAGATCGGCATCATCAACGTGATGACCCCGGACGGCCGCGTGACTGACGAAGGGGGAATCTACAAGGGTCTGAAATTCGAGGAGGCCCGCAAGAAGGTCGTGGCCGACCTTGAGGCCCTCGGACTGGTCGAGAAGATCGAAGACCGCGAGATCGAACTGGCCCACAGCGACCGCAGCAAAACGCCGATCGAGCCGTTTTACAGCGATCAGTGGTTCGTGAAGATGGGCGACCCGGAGGGGACACGCGAAGGGTCCGCGCCGTCGCAGAACAGTCCGATGTCGACGCGCGGAGGCGATGATTCGTCGCAGAACCGTGCTGATTCGCGGCAAACCGGAGCAGGTTCGTCACAGAACTCGAGCTTGACGCGACAAATCGATGCGGATTCGCGACAAAACGCTCACTTTTCGTCGCAAAAAGTGAGTGATTCGCAGCAAAAGCAAGCAGTTTCGGCGCATCGAGAGACAGCGCCGTCGTCATCCGGCCCAGCAGCAGGCCCCGGCAGGGCTGAAAACGCGGCCGGGCGTGTGGGGCTGGCTCAGATGGCCATGGATGCCATCTGCCACGACAACTCGCACTACGGCGACCCCGCCTCGCGCAAGGACTGCGCGAAGGTGCATATCTTCCCCCGTCGTTATTCGAAGACCTACCTCGACTGGCTCGGCGAGAAACGGGACTGGTGCATCAGTCGGCAGCTCTGGTGGGGACATCGGATTCCGGTGTGGACCAAGTCATGTTCCCATCAAGAAGCTGCATCGATTGCAAAGTCACTGGATGACGAACGCATCCGATGGGGAGTTTCTGCATGGATTCGTGTCACCAAGCGCGATGAAGGTAATGCAGATATTCATATTTGCGTCGGCGAAAATGAGACTGACGCGATATTTGGTCAGAGTCTTATTGAAATGCTGGAGCGAGATTACGGATTCGCTCAAGATCCAGACGTGCTTGATACCTGGTTCAGTTCCGCGCTCTGGCCTCACTCTACTTTGGGTTGGACAGGCGAAAACCCCTACTACTCGCAAGCCGACGTTAAGACGCCGTTGTTGGATTACTTCTACCCAACAAGTGTCCTCTCCACCGCCCGCGAGATCATCACCCTCTGGGTGGCCCGTATGGTGCTGACCGGGCTGTACAACATCGGTGACATTCCTTTTCACGACGTCGTGATTCACCCGGTCATTCAGGATGGCCAGGGCCGCAAGATGTCCAAGACCCTGGGCAACGGCGTCGATCCGGTGGACATCATCGACAAGTATGGGGCCGACGCCCTGCGTTTCACCCTGGCCGAGCTGGCCACCGAGACGCAGGACATCCGCATGCCGGTGAAAAAGGAGAAGCTGCCCGACGGACGCGAGATCAACGTCAGCGAGAAGTTCGAGAAGGGGCGGAACTTCTGCAACAAGATCTGGCAGGCGTCGACCGGCTTCGTGCTGGCCAATGTCGAGGGCGATGCGCCACGCCCGCTGTCACCCGAAGACCTGCGTCTTGAGGATCG
>CAYXEY010000026.1:0-9054 GCA_964464105.1 uncultured Planctomycetaceae bacterium | reverse complement strand
GGCAGGCGTCGACGGGGTTTATTCTCGCGCGGATGGAGGGCTTCGACCCGAAGACGCTGAATGTCGACAAATTGCCGTTGGAAGATCGGTGGATTCTGTCGCGATTGACGAGCTGCATCAACGAGATGAACGCGGCGCTCGCGGCGTATCAGTTCAGCGCCGCGACGCAGGCGGTGTATCGCTTCTTTTGGGATGACTATTGCAACTGGTACATCGAGATGTCCAAGTCTCGGCTTTCAGGCGACGACGCGAACACCTGCAAGCAGGTGCTCGTGCATGTGCTCGACCAGGCCCTGCGTCTGCTGCATCCAATCGCGCCGTTTGTGACCGAAGCGGTGTGGGAGGAGATGAACAAGGCGATACCGCGCCGGGGGTTGAAGTCCATTGAAGACACGGCGGCCCGCGAGCCGGCGCTGATCGCCGCGGCGTGGCCGGCGACGGATGCATCACTGATGGATGCCGAAATCGATCGCCGAATGGCATTGATCCAGTCGATCATCGGTGATGTGCGCGAGAGCCGCACCACGATCAACGGCTACCGCTCCAAGGGCGGACAATCGGCGGTGAAGACGCTGCCGTCGGCGACGATTCTGGTCAACCCGGCGCAGAAGGACTTTCTTTCGAGCTACCACGTAATGATCTGCTCGCTGAGCGGATGCGACGCGATCGAGATTCGCGCCGACAAGTCCAAGCCCGACAAGGCCTTGGGCCGCGTGCGGGGGTTGGCTCCGGTGTTCGTACCGGTGACGGGTCTGGTGGATCTGGCCGAGGTGGCCAAGGATCTGGAGAAACAGTTGACCGACCTGCTGGCCGCGCTGGTCAAGGCCGAGGCCCAACTGGCCAACGAGGGCTTCGTCTCGCGCGCCGATCCGGCCATGGTTGACCAGGCCCGCGCCCGGGCCGCGCAGTTGGCCCAGCAGATTGCGGCACTTGAAGACCAACTCGCCGGACTGGCCTAGAGTTTTCGCCACGCCGGAAACCTCAGTTTGTCTATTGAGCGAACGTGCAAAGCGAACAACCGCGCAGCTGTCGCCCGCGCGCTGGGCGCGTTCAAAGTGCACTGACCGATTCCGAACGCCATGTCAAGTTGATTTGCCGCGCGCCAGTGACACATTTCGTCACTGTGAAAAAGCGGTCGAAGCGCCGCCGCCAAAAGGGTTTGCGGTTTCTTGCATTCAACTTGCAGCAGCGATACGCTTGCGGCTGAAGGTTGATTCGCCTTGCCCCGGCGTTGGCGTGCGGCGGCCTTCGATCAACGCGGGCGTCAGGAGTGGATTGGAATGGATGTGCGTGTCTATTTGTCGCGCATCCTGATCCAGGACACCAGCGATCAGCAGTTCATCTATCTTCGCGAACGCGACGGCGAGCGCGAGTTCCCAATCGTCATTGGCGATGCCGAAGCGCTCGCCATCGACCGCCGGCTCAAGGGCCTCAAGCGCCCGCGGCCGATGACCCACGACCTGATGGCCGAGTTGATTCATCGTCTTCATGGCGAACTTGAGAAGATCGTGATTCACGACTTGAAGGATGGCACGTTCTACGCCAAACTGGTCATCCGAGTGAGCGGCGAAGTGATTGAGGTCGACTCGCGGCCGTCCGATGCGATTGCGCTGGGCGTGGCAAGCGAGCCTCAGACTCCGATTTATGTCAGCGACACCGTGCTGCGCGAAGTGCTGGAGGCCTCGGGCGGTTGAGGCTCCGGTCACCTGAACGCGACGCACTGAAATATACAGAATGAGTGGAAGAATGGATTCGCATCATCTCTCCGCGGACAGCCGAACGTTCGTCCAACAGGAGATCTCCCGCCATCCGGCAATGACCGGACCGGCCTATTCCCGCGCCCCCGCCGTGGCCGACGTCATGGGCGGCATCGGCGAGGAGGGCGGCTCGCTGGTTTTGACCGCCACCCTGCCGCTGAGCATCACGGCCGCGGCCTGGACCACGCCGGGCAGCGAAATTCGTGTGATCGGCTCGTCGGACAAGGGCGATCGGAGAAACGCGACTTACCCCGTCGCATTCATTGAGTCGAACGCCGTTGATCCGGCGAAGATCATCGCTGCATGCAACAAGGATGGCGCGGCTTGGGCGACGCCGGCCCTGCTGACCATCGCGAGGGCCATCGATTCGGGTTCCATTCCGCGCCCCAAGGAAGGTCTGGCGGTTTCGATCTATTCCGACCTGCCCGCTGACGCTGACTTCGGCCGCGTCGCGATACTGTCTGCCGTCGTGTTGGATGCGCTGTGCCGCCTGCATACCGCGGGAATCGACAGAGCGACAAAATGCCGACTTTGCGCCGAGGCCATCGGCCCGATCAGCGAGACGCGCATCGTGCGTTGGATTCAGACCGCCCTGGCCGGCAAGTCCGGCCCGGTCCTGCTGCAGTCGCGCTTCGCGCCGCAGCCCGGATGCGAATCCCTGGAGATGCCGCCGGGCATAATCGTCGTGGCGGCCAAGGCGCGGCTGGCCCGCCCCACGACTTCGCAGCGGCTGATCGAGACGCGACTTTGCGCCGAGATGGGCCACCGCATGATTTCCGAGCTGCAACGCAAGGACGGGTTGCTCAAGGATGGCGCGGAGATACGGCTGTCCTCCATCGCGCCCAATGAATACGTCCGTCGATTCCGTGATCGGTTACCCAACAAGATCACCGCATCCGCGTTTACCCGGCAATACGGGGAGCTTCGCGGCCTCAACGGCGATGGCGGCAAGATTCCCTACAAGATTCGCTCACGCAGCGAACACATCATCTACGAAAACAGCCGCGTGCAGGAATTCGCCTCGGCCCTGATGAAGGCCCGACGCGGCGACACCGGCTCGCTCACCAAGGCGGGCGACCTCATGTACGCCTCACATTGGAGCCACAGCCAGCGCTGCGGCATCGGCGGCGTCGAGACCGACAAATTCGTCAACGCGGTTCGCAAGCAGGGTCCGCCCTCCGGGCTGTTCGGGGCCAAGGTCACCGGCGGCGGCGAGGGCGGCGAAATGGTGGTGCTGATGCGGAGCGATGATCGCGCCCGGGCCGCCCTGGCCGCGGCGATTGATCAGGTCGATGCCCTGATCGGCCAGAAAATCGACATTTACCCTGGCTCTTTGCCCGGATGTGAATTCTTCGACGCGGCGGACGCCACGGTTGAGCCGGTGCGCGTGCCGGCGGCTGTGGCCCAGCCGGCGTTGGCATGATCTTGGCTTCGAGCAGTTATCGATTACTTGCGTTGATTTGGTTGACTCGCCCGTCGTTCGCGATACCGGCATGAAGTACGCGCATCGTGTGGCAGGCGCCCAGGTCGACGAGGTGTTCCCCGCTAATCTCCACGATTATTCGCACGCGCTTAATTTCGAATCCATCATCGTGAAATGTGATCTCAACGACTCCGTCATTAAACGTGACCGTGCCTGCGGTATCGCGGACGCCGTATGACAGCGTGCGCGTCTGCCCCTTGATTCGGCCGCGAATCCAGGGCATGCCGCCGGTCTCGCCGACGACGAATCCATCCCGCGCCCCCTCAGCGCTCCACGACGCCTCGCCTCCGAAGAAACTCGGCTTCCGTATATAAGGCCCGCCGTACTCGGGGCAGAAGGTATCGCAATTGCCGCACTCGTTGCAGAAGTCGGCGAGGCAGGCGATCTGCATATCCTTTGAAATCTCGAATCTGCGCTTGGCGCCCTGTCGCCACGACCCATCCGGTCGAACGATGACCTCGTGATAGTCAAATGCCTGTATCGGCGTGGGGTAGGTGAAGTTCGCGGCGTTGGGACAGACCGGCAGGCACTTGTCGCAGGTGATGCAATCGAAGGTGGTCAAGTGCGAATCGATGCGCGTGGGGATCTTGCGATTGGCCGCGGCGCGATAGCGAGGGTCATTGCGCGCGGCTTCGGCGGCGACTGTCGTGTGATGCAGCGAGGCATCGTTCAAACTGCCCTGCCCGCCGCGTTTAAGAATGAAGTCCTCAACATTGCCTGCCCCGGCCGCCTTCATCTCGGAGGTCAACCGCTGCAGGTAGCCCGCCATGCGACCATATCCGCCGGGTCGCAGCAGATCGGTGCTGACCGTGATCGGCACGAATCCGCATGCGACCGCCGCCGGGAAATTGAACTGATCGATGCCGGCGCTGAAGGAGATCGGCAGGTCCGGGCCGACCGCCTGGCGAAAAACATCCGTCAGAGTCAGAGTAATCACGTACAGCGGCTGGCCTGAAAGGTACATCACTTTGTTGTCGGGCGTGAAGAAATCACGATGGTTCAGCACTTCCAGGGTGTTGCTGAACTTGGCGCCGAACCGCCGCCCGCGCGCGGTCGCGAAAGTCGTCATGCGGCTGCACAGTTCGACGCCCTCATCGAAGGCCAGGCCGCTGGTATAGGCGGTCGGGTTGACGGTCAGCTCGGTGTAACCCAGCACTTCATGCAGCAGATGTTCGAGCCGCTCCTGTCCCAGCATGGGGGGATTCATCTTCACAATCACGTCGAAATCGCATTCTCCGATCAGGAACTCACAGATGCGCTCGATTTCGTCGGCAGGACATCCGTGAAACGTCGAGAGCGTGATGCTGTCCGAAAGTCCGGTTCGATAGTTGAGGTCGCGGGCTGCTGCGTACTCGGACGGGATTTCGCGACGGAGCTTGTCGACGTGCGACCGCGCGTCACGCATGCCGTCGAGAAATGCCCGCACCTTGTCGCTGCGGATGCCTGCGAGGTCGTATCCAACGCTGGTGTCGAGGACAAAATCACCCGCCGCACCGGCGAGCCGTCCACCGCTCAAGTCCGCCCTCGCCCGGAACATCTCAATGAGCATCGATCCGGCGACATACTCCTGGAGAGACTGCTCGACCCGCAGCTCCTGCGACCATTCCACGTTGTAGCCGATGTTGGTGACGTCGATACAGGGCCGCGGGATGGTCAATCGATCGTTGATCTGCACCGTCTTGAGTTCGAGGATGCGCCCACCGGCAATGTATGACAGAAGTATATTTTGAGCCATCTGGGTGTGCGGCCCGGCGGCGGGGCCGAGGGCGTTTCCCGAGCGATGTCCGTGAAAGGCAACGGACAGATCGGGTCCGTTGCCGTCGGGCAGCCACCACCTCCGCCGCTCCAATTCGAAGAGGCGATCCTGCACTTTCGGCTCACGGTGGAGACGGGTGACGAGATCAGCAAAAGGTGCGGGGACAAGTTCGGCCATATTCGACCAATTCTACCCGTTTGATTCGATTCCATTGGAAGGCGCCTCCCCCGCCGATATCATTGAGATCATGATCGACGCAACCCGCGCGACGCCCGATTCGTCCACGCCCGTCCGATTCACCTTGAATGGCCGGTCGGTGGACGTCGCTCATCGCCAGGATCAGACGTTGCTGGATGTCTTACGGGATGATCTCGACATCATTTCGCCCAAGAACGGTTGCCAGCCGATGGGCCAATGTGGATGCTGCACAATTTTGATCGATGGCAAGCCGCGGCTGTCGTGCACGCTGAAGCCGTCGGCCGTCGCCGGGAAGAGCGTCACGACGCTGGAGGGCCTGCCCGAGAACGAACGGCATCAGATTGCCGAGGCCTTCGTTCACACCGGCGGCGTTCAGTGCGGCTTCTGCATCCCCGGCATCGCCATGCGGGCGCACGCCCTGTGCGAGAAATCCGCCTGTCCCACGCGCGGCGAAATTGAGCACGATCTGCGACCGCATCTGTGCCGCTGCACGGGATATACCAAGATTGTCGACGCGATCGATCTGCTCGCGAAGGTCCGCCAAGGCGCGCCGATGCCCGAGAACGGCTGTATGGGTCGCGTAGGCGAGCCGCTGCACCGTTTCACCGGACACGAGGCCACGCTCGGCGAGCGGCGATTCATCGACGACATCAAGCGGCCGGGCATGGTGTTCGCGGCTCCGCGGCTGTCGGACCATCCGCGCGCGATGGTGAAGTCGATGGACGTTTCGGCTGCTCTGGCCGAGCCGGGCGTGCTGAGAGTTGTGACTGCCGCCGATGTGCCGGGCAATCGATATGTGGGTCTCATTACGTCGGATTGGCCGGTTTTTATCGCTGTCGGCGAAGAGACACGATATGTCGGCGACGTACTCGCATTCGTGGTGGCGAACGATGTGCAGACGGCACGTCGCGCCGCGGAGCTGATCAAGATTGACTACGACGTTCGCACGCCAGTCACGACGCCGGACGATGCGCTCAAGCCTGACGCCCCGAGAATCCACCCCAAGGGAAATCTGCTCGCCCAGGCCGCCCTCGTTCGCGGCGACCCTGAGGCAGCCTTTGCAACGGCCGCGCACATCATCGAAGACACCTGGCAGACCCAGTGCATCGAACACATGTTTCTCGAGCCGGAGGCGTGCCTTGCGTGGCCGACCGCCGATGGTCTGCACGTACTCACGCAGGGTCAGGGCATCTACGACGATCGTCGGCAGATTGCTGGTGTCATGGGCTGGCCCATTGAGCGGATCCGCTGCGAATTGGTGTCCAACGGCGGCGCGTTTGGCGGCAAGGAAGACATGTCGGTGCAGGCGCAGACCGCGCTGTGCGCGACGCTGGTCGATAAGCCCGTCAAATGCGTGCTCACCCGCGAGCAAAGCCTGCGAATGCATCCCAAGCGGCATCCGGTGCGAATCAGCCTCAAGGTCGCAGCGGATAAAGACGGCAAGCTGACAGCGGTTCGCGCTCGTATCGTCGGCGACAAAGGCGCCTATGCCTCAGTCGGCGCAAAGGTACTCGAACGCGCGGCGGGCCATGCCATCGGCCCCTATAAATGCGAGAACATCGATATCGAGTCGAAGGCGGTCTACACCAACAATCCTCCGAACGGCGCAATGCGCGGCTTCGGGGCCAATCAGGCGGCGTTTGCCATCGAAGGTGCGCTCAATCGGATTGCCGAAAAGGTCGGCTGTGACGGCTGGGAGATTCGCTGGCGTAACATCCTGCGCCAGGGCGATCGCTTCTGCACTGGTCAGCGATTGACCAAGCCGTTCGGCCTTGAAAAGACGCTGCTGGCCGTGCGCGATCAATTCCGCGCCGCGAAGTACGCAGGCATCGCCTGCGGCATCAAGAATGTCGGCATCGGCAACGGCCTGCCGGAGCTGGGCCGTGCCAGCCTGACGATTGAATCCGACGGTCACATCACGTTGCGGACCGGCCACACCGAAATGGGCCAGGGCCTTTTCACCGTGGCCATTCAGACGGCCGTCGAAGAAACCGGCATTCCCGCGACACTCTTCCGCGCGGCCTGCGACACCATCGACCCGCTCGACAGCGGCCAGACCACCGGCAGCCGCGGAACGGTGCTCACGTGTCATGCCGTTATCGATGCGTGCAAAAAACTAAACGCGGATTTGGCGCAGTCGGGTATCAAGTTTGAGTACGTGGATTCCAATTCGCTAATCGCTATTCGCCATTCGCTATTACCGCTCCGCGGTCGCAAGTACCTTGGAGAATGGAAGTGCTACCCGACGGACAAATTCGGCGCTCACGTCGAAGACCCTAAGACTCACCTGACCTACGGCTTTGCGACACAGGTCTGCATCCTCGATGACACAGGCAAGATCGAAAAGTTCATCGCCGCCCACGATGTCGGACGCGCGATGAACCCGGTCCTGCTGGCGGGTCAGTTGCAAGGCTCGATCCACATGGGCCTGGGTTACGCACTCACCGAGCGGTTCGACTACGACGGCGGCCAACTGGTCTGCGACGACGTGAAGAGCTGTGGTGTGCTTCGGGCCCACCAGATGCCGCCGATGGAGCTGATCGTGGTCGAGGAACCGGACCCAGAGTGTCCGTATGGTGCACGCGGCGTAGCGGAGATCGGCCTGGTCCCCACGGCCCCCGCAGTTGCAGGCGCTTTAGCCAGCTTCGAGGGCTTCCACCGCACGACACTACCGATGGACGACTCGCCGGCGGCGCTGGCGATGACGGCCAAGCGCCCCGCCCGTCAATCCTAAAAAAATGAAGCGACGCCTGCCGATGAAG
Organism: uncultured Planctomycetaceae bacterium; assembly: GCA_964464105.1. GTDB lineage: Bacteria > Planctomycetota > Phycisphaerae > UBA1845 > UTPLA1 > CAYXEY01. The sequence continues at coordinate 1,098 of CAYXEY010000026.1, read as the reverse complement.
CTTCGGCAGGCGCCGCGAGGCGCGTCATATCTGTTCCAATTTTCCATTCGTTGCAGCTATTTACGGCGCCGGCGGAGCAATATTGCGGCTGACATCCCCAGTAGCGTCAGCGTGCCCGGCTCGGGGACGCCCACGAACGAAACGCCCAAGCCAAGTTCAAAGACATAGCCATTACCGAAGCTCGGGGCCAGCGGGTTGATGCCGTTGTTCGTCGTCGTGCCGGCGCCGGGGTTGGGAATGCCGCTCCACTTCCAGCTCGCGGTCGGTGCGAAGTTTGAGCCGGTGAAGCTGTACATCGCCGGATCTCCGTCAAAGAACGCCTGTCCGGGCACCTGAACCTGCGTGCCGGGGCCGGGGAAACCAGTTGTGACGCCGAGCGGCATGTTGTAGAAGACGCCGCCGAGATCGCGCATGAAGGCGGTGGAATACGTGCCATTCGGCACCACCAGCGGCGTCACGTTGCCGGTGTTGGTGAATGCGAGGTTGGTGATCTCGACCTCGATCGTCGACGGGTTGGCCGGATCGAACAGCGACGTAGGCCCAGGCAAGTTGATGTTGGCCAGCGACGCCGGCACATCGATGTACCAGTGACTGATCCTGAAGTTTGGATCGTCGTCGGTCACGACCTTGAGGATGATCGGCGAGTTCATCGGTCCGAGGGTGCCGATCTGCACGAAATCCTCGCCATCGCCGTCGGACAGCTTGAAGTCGGCTGGAACGGCGACATTGGGATTGTCGACGATTGTAGTACCACCGTGGGTGACTTTGATACCGAATGTGCCGGTCGGCTCACCAACTTGAGCGATCGCGGCACTGGCCGATGCTACGGTTGCGATCACTCCGCCCACAATTGCGGTTGTCCATCGATTGCGAATCATGACGATCCCCCCATCCGCGCCTTTGGGCGCAGTGATTCATGCCGGACGATGCCGCGTAAATCACGTACACGAATCCGGCGTGCCAGACCGTGGGCATGGGTCATGCCGTACAGTCCCCTGCGGTTTGCATATGGGAATCGACTGATAAAACCGGTGGAAAGTTAGTAGCTGGTGGGCCCAAAGACGGCCAGTCGCGTCTGCAACGAATGCGCCAATTGCA
>CAYXEY010000025.1:0-20918 GCA_964464105.1 uncultured Planctomycetaceae bacterium | reverse complement strand
CGCTGCGCAGGTTTGGCGGGAGGAAGGCGCTTTCGAAGCCGATCCAGTTGCGCCCGATCGCACCCCATTGTCCGATCCACAGGTTTGTGACAACTGTCGCAATCACGATCGCAAGGGCCGCGCAGCGTACAAACCGCCCCCCAAACAAGCGCTTCAGGCTGGTCGCCGTTGTCGCGACGAATACAAAAAACCCGGCGCAGGCGAAGGCGGCGTGCCATAAATCGGCGCGTCCGAAGACGGTGATCCAGAAGGCCGCGCCGGTCAATGCCGCCAGCAGCACGCGCGACCGGGTCTCAGGCTCGCTCTTTCGCGAGAGCGCAACGATTGCGGCGGCGACGTAAGAGACAGGGATGACGTAAAAGAGCAGCAGCGTTCCGCCGGCAACCTTGAGATTGTCGAGAAACGGCTGCTCGCTCATCCACGACGGCACCGGATACCAAACCGGGTACAGCTCCTTGCGCTTGAACAGTTGCATGGCGACATTGGCCCAGACATTTGGAATGATGCCATGCCATGCGGCCCACGCGAAAAACGGAACCGCGCCGAACAAGACGCCGGCGCCAAAGGCGAGCAGTCTGCGCAGGACGATATGCGTAGACAGCGATTGAATCCACGCATCCAACGGTATCCAGGCCAGTCCGATGACGATGGCATAAAGCCCTACTTCGAGGCTGTACAAACCTGCGAGCGCCGCAAGGAATCCGGCGACGAGCAACCAGTGGTCCCGCTTGACATGCATGAACTGGGCGAGGCTTGCCACGCTCAGCATCCCGAGGACATGCCGCTCGGAGACTTCGTACAGGCCAAGCGCGACCAAGCCGCCTGCAATGCCGGCGGCCGTAAGTGAACGCGTGATAGCCCAAGTCGCCAGCACGATGCTGACCGCACCGAGGGGAGGAAGCAGACCGCGATAGACATAGTTGTTTTGACCGAGCATGCGAAGCGCCGCGACGCTGTCACCGAAGAGCCATCGAGCCGCCAGCGGCTTGAGCGCGTCTTCACCCAACCCATGCGGCACATAGACGTCGCGAAAAGGCAGCCCGCCCGCTAGCAGCGTGTCGACGTGGGCCAGCCGCTCGCCCTCGTGGTACATGTCAAGCGGTCCATCGACTCGACCGTCGTAGGTCACTGCGAAAGTCGCGAGCGCAATCACCGCAAGTCCGACAACTTGCCGCCTGGCAGTGCCCGCACCATCGCCGTGTCCGCTTCCCATCCCAGCATTGTAATTTCAATCAAGCCATGTAGAGCACTGCAGGGATCACTGGTTTTTCTCCGAGGATTGCCCTCTATTTAACGGAGCATTCGCGGGCTGGGAGACCCGTGCCCCGCGCTGTACGATCCGCCATCACAAACACACGCGGAGTTTGTGAATGAACGGACGAAGAACATTTGCCATGGGAACCCTTTGCATGACTCTCCTCTCCTTTTCCACTGCCGCCGCCGAACCACCCAAAGTTGCCGCCGTCCCCAAGCGGGCGGAGATCGCCGAGAAATACCGCTGGAACCTCGCCGACATCTTCACCGGCGACGACCAGTTTGAAACGGCCTTTAAGAAAGTCGAAGGCCTTACCGGGACGCTCACAAAGCTCAAGGGTTCCCTCGGCAAGTCACCCGACACTCTCGTCGTTGCGTTAAAGACGCGTGACGAATTGCAGAGTGAGTTCGACCGCGTGCTGGTCTTTGCCGGACTGTCATATCACGAAGATATGTCGCTCGGCGCTGCCCAGGGTCGCAACGATCGCGCCGAGGCGCTTGGCACGCGGGTCTCGCAGGCGGCTAGCTGGATCATGCCGGAGATTCAGTCGATCCCGGCTGGCACGATCAAGGAGTGGATCGCGAAGAACCCCGACCTCACCGTGTATGCTCACTTCCTCGACGACATCGAGCGCATGCGGGCCCACACCCTGACCGCTCGCGAGGAGGAGCTGCTGGCCATGGCCGGTGAGATTGCCGCGGCACCGGGCAACATCTTCGGCCGATTCACCAATACGAATCTTGATTTTCCGATCATCAAGGACGAGGAAAATCGCGACGTGCAGCTCAGCCCGGCGCGATACACGACATTCATTTATTCGCGTGACCGGCGCGTGCGCAAGGAGGCCTTCCTCGGGCTGCATCAGATCTATGCCGACAAATCAAACACGCTGAGCGCCACGCTGTCGTCGCAAGTCAAGCAGCACATGTTCTTCGCCAAGGCCCGCGGCTATCCGTCGTGCTTGTCGGCGGCCCTGGATGGACCGAATATTCCGACGGCCGTCTATACAAACCTCGTGACCGCGGTCAACAAGGGCACGCCCGCATTGCATCGTTATGTCGCCCTGCGCAAGAAGCTCATGGGGCTTGACACCATTCACGGATATGACCTGTACGTGCCGATGGTCGATGCGCCTGAGCAGAACATCCCCTACGACGACGCCATCGACACCATTTTGAAAGCCCTCAAGCCGCTTGGCGATGATTACGTTTCCACGTTGCAGAAGAGCTTCGAGTCCCGCTGGATCGACGTGTACGAGACGCAGAACAAACGCAGCGGGGCCTACTGCTGGGGCGCTTACAAGACCCATCCCTACCTGCTACTCAACTACAACGGCACGATGAACGATCGATCGACCATCGCCCATGAGATGGGCCACGCGATGCACTCGGTTTATACGCACAAAACGCAGCCGTTTGTCTATGGCGACTACGCGACCTTCTGTGCAGAAGTAGCCTCGACTGTAAACGAAGTGATTCTCGCCCATTATCTGCTCGAACATGCCAAGAACGACACCGAGCGGCTTCTCATTCTGCAGCAGCAGATCGACGGCATTCGCACGACCGTCTTCCGACAGACCATGTTCGCGGAATTCGAAAAGGCCATTCACGAGGAGGCCGAGGCGGGCAAGCCGCTGACTGGCGAAAATCTGCGGAAGACCTACGGCGACCTGGTGCGAAAGTACTACGGGCCGGAACTGGTCATCGAGGATGTGGCCACGGCCGAGTGCCTGCGCATCCCCCACTTTTACAGCAATTTCTACGTTTATACTTATGCCACCAGCCACTGCGCCGCCACCAACATCGGCCGGCGCATCCTGCGCAAGGAACCCGGCGCGGTCGAAGGTCTGACGAAGTTCCTTTCAGCCGGCAGCAGCAAATACCCGCTGGATGTGCTGAAATTGTCAGGTGTCGATATGACAACGGCCCGTCCGATCGATGACACCATGGAGCTGTTTGCCGAGCTCGTCGGGCAATTCGAAAAGCTCTACGAAAAGACGAAAAGGCAATGACGCAAGATTGAGAGTCGCTTGCTCGGGTTCTGGCTCGCGAGCGTTAACTCCAATCGCGACAGGCTGTTACAATTGTTACGTTGCAGCGACGATTCACATAAAGGTTCGCGAGTCGCGGTGCACTATAGTGATCCGCGCGCGGATGCATATATCCCGCGGCCGAGTGTTTCGGCCGCCGCAGACATTTCGGAGAACACCCCATGATCACTCGCTATTGGAAGATCGCCTCTGTGGCGATCGCGCTGGCGTTCGTTTCGACGGTGACCGTCGTCAAGTCGGACCCGCCCGCCAAACACGACAAGGGCGGACACGCCGATCACAAGCACGCCGAGAGCAAGGGCCCGGAGATCGGCAAGCCTGCCCCCGACTTCACACTCAAGAATTTTGACGGCAAGGAGTACAAGCTTGCCGACTTCAAGGACAAGGTCGTGGTCCTCGAGTGGTACAACATCGGCTGCCCGGTGTGCAAGGCCTACACCGAGCGCATGAAGGAGTGGTCCGAGGCGTATGCCAAGAAGGGCGTTGTCTGGATCGCCATCGACAGCACAAACTATGGTGACAATGCCAAGAACGCCGAGTACGCCAAGGCCCACAAGCTGGCCTATCCGATTCTCGACGACTTCAACGGTAAGGTCGGCGTCGCCTATGCCGCCAAGACCACCCCGCACATGTACGTCATCAACAAGGGCGTCCTGGTCTACAATGGCGCGATCGATGACACCAAGGGCCGCGGTGAGTCCAAGAAGAACTACGTCGCCGACGCCCTCGACAGCATTCTCGCCGGCAAGCCGGTCGCCGTGGCGACCACCAAGCCGTTCGGCTGCTCGGTGAAGTACAAGTAATCAAGACTCTTTCGACGTTCGTCAATCAAAAAACCCCGCCGGACAATTAAGCCGGCGGGGTTTTTTCTTTTTACGTTGCAATTCCGCTCTTTCTGCGTCCGCCCCGCCATCTCACAACCGGCTTACACGCGATTCAGGCAAGATTCACGGCCTCGATACTTGTCGCATCCATAATTCATCAGCAAGCCAATCGCGGGCGCAGCAGTGATACGCCCCGGGGCCGGATAAAGAGAAAGGGCAACGAACCATGATTACCATTTTGTTGATTGTGTTGATTCTGATGCTGCTGGGGTCGTTTCCAGTGTTCCCCTACAGCCGAGACTGGGGTTATCGCGGCACTGGGGTGCTTGGCACGGTGCTGCTGATTTTCCTGATCCTATTCATGCTGGGCTACGTGAGGTTCTAACCAATACAAAACCCATCACGCAAGTGATGGCAGCGCGACGCACTTTGCAGTTGCGCAAACAAATACGCACGAAGGAGAGCGAACAAGGATGAGCATTCGACCACGATTAATGCTGGCAGGCGTCCTCGCCCTGGCGGCAGGATGCAACGACAACAATTCCATGTCCGACTCGCATGGCGGCGGAAGCCGGCGCGATTTCTGGGGCCGCGAAACCACGGTCCGCGGCGCGCACGGCGAGAAGCTGACATTGGTGAAGCCGTCGTCGCAATCCGTGCACCGGGGCGATGCCGAGACCGTGACCATCCACGTGAAGCGTAACGGCTTCAGCGATCCGATCAACGTGTCGCTCAGCCAGTTACCAGCGGGTGTCGAGGCCGTGGACACACCCAAGTCCGTCACCGGCGACTCCGTGGAAGTCGTGTTGCGGGCCAGCCCCACGGCCGACCTGGTTAGCAACCAGCTCGTAATGGTGACCGCCTCAGGGCCGAACGGCATGGGCGCGCAGGAATCGTTCAAGTTGACTGTCAGGGATCGCTAACCCACTTCGCACCATGACCACGAAGTCTGAATTGAAAGGAGAATTTTTATGAAGACATTTGCAAAACTGATGACCACGGCGTTGTGTGTCGTCGGACTCGCGGCCGGATGTGAGAAGTCCACCGTGCAGGGCGACGCCGGTAAGAAGCTGACCCTGGTGAAGCCGCTGGACCAGAACATCAACCGAGGCGACACCGAAAAAGTCTCGGTTGTCGTGGCTCGAACGAACTTCGACGGCCCGGTGATGGTCCGCTTCGATGACCTGCCGCGCGGGGTCTCGCTGGTCGACTCGACCACGAGCATCAACGGCAATGAAAACGAGAAGGTTTTTGTCCTCAAGGCTACGACGGACGCGGACCTGGTGAAGAACCATCGAGCGACCGTGTCGGCCACCGGGCCCGACGGCATGACCGTGAAGGAACAGTTCGAGATCACGGTGAAGGACAAGGGCGCTTAAAGGCGATTCGATCGCGACTGATTGATCGGCTTTTGTGATTGACCGCACCGCGAGGGACGGACGCCGCCAAACACGACGGGGTTCGTCCCTCACTCTTTTTATTTCGTGATTCCCTCAGCAGTCATGATGATGCGGCCTTCTCGAAGGTCAGCTCGCACGTCCATCAGGATCTTGCCGAGTCGGTTTTCGCCGATGCCGTCGACCACGCCCCAGACGCGATCGCCCCAGGTGTTGCCCTCTTCAAGCACGGCGTCGCCGGTGGCCAGCAGCATCTCAGCCAGATCGGAGTTGATCGCAAACTTGCTGCGCACGCAGGCGCGCATGACATCAAACTTGACCGACTCCCAATCGGGCCGCAGGGCCATTGCTCGGCCGGCGCGCTTGGCTTCCGAGGGCGTGGCCATGGCGGCGATGCGGGCTCGCTCGGCAGGATCGAGCGACTTGGCCGCCTGATAGGCATGTTCGGACGATGGATACCGCCGGCCTTCGAAAATACAAGGTGCCGGCCAGAAGTTCGACAGAAAGCGATATTCACCCTGGAACTCGCCGATCTTGGCGGGAGCATGAGCAGACCCGGCCGGGGATTCGAGTCCCAGGGGCTGCTCTTTTTTCTTCGCCGGCCTCGATGTCGTCCCGGAAGACCCGGAACCATCGCGCTCCGCCGGCTCGCCCTTACCCGCCCAGAGCTGCGATTGCCACTTCGCATCCACCTTGAACCAGTTGGCCTCGTCGCGCTCGTCGCCGCGAAGCACGAAGCGCAGCGCTCGCACCAGCTCTGCATTGCGCGACGCGGCATCCACGCCGGGGAATCCATGGCCCAAATCGGTATACAGGGTGTACGAGGGATCGCGCGAATCGCGAAACGGCGCGCACACCGCCGCGCCCAGATCTGCCAACTGGCTGGCAATCCAGTTGTTGTTCGGCACCATGTCGCCCCCATCCTTGAGGCCGCACATGATGTAGGCCCGCCACCGCTTCATGCGAAACTTCTCAGTGTCGCTCAGCGGCTTGATCATCTGATCGGTGCCTGACTTGTACATGCCACAGCAGGGAATAAGCCGGCGATAGGTCGTCGGATATCGCAAGGCCAGCGACCAGGTCGCAAAGCCACCCTGGCTGAAGCCCGACAAGATGCGCGGGGCCGACGGATCGAGCTTCACATTCTTGCGCAACTCGTGACGAGCCGCGTCGATCAGTCGTCCGGCATCCTCGGGCCCGCCCCACTTGTAGGCCCCATCGCCCAATTCACCTTCGCCATTACCGACAATCAGGATGATGCCGAGTTGAGCACACGGCTCGCGCCAGATGGCGATCATCTGCTCGCGGTTGCCGCCATAACCATGCAGCGCATACAAGACCGGCGTCAATTTATAGCCGCCCTTGAAGCCGGGTGGATAGATAATCTTGTGCCGTGCGGGCTTGTCGGACTCGACAGGCTTCTTCTTTTCGGGTTTGACCGCTTTCGGCGGCGCGCCACCGGCAACGCCTGCCGCCAGCAAGCTGATCAGAATGCCGCATCCGGCCAACGATCGAAGCACCGATGTTCGGCATCTCATATGCAACACCCTTCATGCTGACTGGCCTGCAACATCTTAACGCAAGTCGGCACAAGGTCGCGCAAAGTCAGGTTGGCTGCGCCTGATCTCGCGCATGCAGGCGAATGACCGCCTCCAGGCTTTGAATGCTCACGGGTTTGGTCAAATGGGCGTCAAACCCCGCCTCGCGGCAGCGGTTGATGTCCTCGGTCATTCCGAAGCCGGTCAGGGCCACCGCGGGCCAGGCATGCTTGATGCGAATCTCACGGACAAGGTCGATGCCGGTTCCATCGGGCAGGCCGATATCGCTGAAGATCAGATCGTAAGCGCAGCCTTCCGCGAGCTTTGATCGGGCCGATCCAACCGTCTGACAAACGTCAACAGAGTGTCCCATCCGTTTCAGGAATCGCTCAATGACCATCGCCGAATCAGCATGATCCTCCACCAGGAGAATGCGAAGCGGTCGTTCAAACGCGGCATCTGAAATCGCCGGTTTGGGCGAGACCATCGGACCGGACGCCTGAGCCGCGAGTATCTTGATCGTGAAGGTCGAACCGTGTGTCGGGCCGTCGCTGGATGCCTCGATACACCCGCCGTGGGCCTCGACAAATGCCCGGGCAATGGTAAGGCCCAACCCCAGTCCGCCGAAGCGGCGATGAGTATCGTCCTGGCCCTGCGTGAATGGATGAAAGATGCGGGCGATGACCTCCGGCGTCATGCCGATGCCATTGTCGGAAATGGCGATGACGATCCGGCCGTCCGTATCGTTGGTCGTTCTGATGTCAATCCGGCCGCCTTCGGGCGTGAACTTGGAAGCGTTCTTCAGCAGGTTCCAAAAGACCTGTTGAATGCGGGCGCAATCCGCGGTGACGAAGTGGCGCGTCGCCCGCAAATCGAGATTAATCAGCAGGCGCTTGGCCTGAATTTCGCTGCGATACACCTGCACCGATTCGTGGAGCAATGCATGCACGTCGCAAAGCTCTGGATTGAGATTCAGCTTGCCCTGTACTATGCGTGTGACATCCAGCAGATCATCGATCAGCCGGGCTTCCAGCTCGATGTTGCGCCGCATCATGACGACGTCGTCACGAAGATCCCGCGGCAGGTCGTTTGCGGATTCCCAAAGGTGAAGCGTGGCCAGGACCGGGGTCAGCGGCGTGCGCAGCTCGTGCGAGAGGATCGCCAGAAATTTATCCTTGGCCTTGGCCGATTGTTCCAGCATCTCCTTGGCATTTCGCAATTCGGTCTCGGCCTTCTTGTGCTCGCTGAAGTCGCGAAACACGAGGACCACGCCGCGCACGGTCCCGTCGGATTCCCGCACCGGCGCGCCGCTGTCGTCGAGTGGAATCTCGCTGCCGTCCTTGCGGATCAAGAGCGTGTGGTTTGCCAAACCGACAATGGCTCCTTCGCGCAGAACCTTGTTGACCGGGCTCTCCACCACTGCCCGCGATTCCTCGTTGATGATCTTGAAGACCGTGCTACAGGCATGGTTCAGCGCTTCGACCATCGACCAGCCGGTCAGTTTCTCCGCGACCGGATTCATATAGACAATTCTGGCGCTGGTGTCGGTCAGGATGATGGCGTCGCCGACGCTGGCCAGCGTGACCGCGAGCAGGTCTTTTTGCCGCCGCCCCTCCAGTATCGCCGTCATGCGTTGGGTAATCTCGGTGCGAATCCGGTTGTAGGCCCATCCGAGGAAAATGAGATTAAGCAGCACGACCATGGCGAACACAGCCGTGCGGATGTTGGTCGCACGGTTGGCGGCACGCTGCGATTCGTACAGTTGCGTCTCGCGCAGATGGGTAAGCTCTTTCACGCTTTTCCTTGCTGAGTCCATGAGGATCTTGCCGGATCCCTCCCGTACAGCGGAAAGGGCGGCCTGGTGCTGGCCCGCCTCTTTTAACGCGATGACTGTCTCCAGCTCTTCCATTTTGTCGCGAATCACCGATTCCAATCCGGTCAACTGATCCGCGGGAAAGCGCTCGTGCAGTTCGCTGAGATTTTCGCGGAGTTGTGAAAGGGATTCGTCAAACGGTTTGCGATAGGCGGGATCCGCAGTCAGCAGAAATCCGCGTTGTCCGGTCTCGGCGTCCTTCAAGGTGGAAAGCGTGTCTGCGAGAACGGCGATGGCGATGCGATGCTGCTCGACTTCGCGGGCCTTCGTAATGGTGCGCATTCCGATCCAGTAGGCGACGGCGACGCTGCCGACCATGATGGCGGCGACAATGCCGAAGAGCCCGGCGATTCTGAGTTCGGGTTTCATGGATGGGTGAGAGTCCTTGCGGGGTTGAGGGTCATTTTAGGTGCAGGCATCGCGCTTGCCAATGTAAGTCGTTGTTCAGACGGGAAATAACGAACGCCATGGCGTATCGATTTCTCGGCATGTCTGAGTGCGAATTGAATAAATCGAGTTCATAACTTCTTGATGCGGCGGGAGTTCTCCCGGCACGCGCCTCTGCAGGGTTGACCGCCCATGATGTTTGGTATATGTTAGGGTATCTCGATCGGTGAATGCGTGCGGCTCGTGGATCGCCATTTGTGGGCCGTGAACGCGAGGAGGTGCGGGCCATGCGGGAATCCAACATGGGTGAATTGAATCAGGCGGAATCGAGGAACGAGGCCTCCACGGGTCTCGGCGGTTTGAGCGAGCGGCAGCAAAAGCTAGTCGAGCGGCACATTGACCTGGTGCGCTTCGCCGTGGCCCGGTCGGGCGGACGGCGCTGCGCCCAGCGGCACGATCTGGAATACACCGATCTTCTGCAGGAAGGATCGATGGCCCTGATGGAGGCGGTGCGGGCCCACGACCCCGGGCGGCACGGGGCCTTTGAGCCCTATGCCATTTCACGCATTCATTTCGCCGTCAGTCGATATGCCCACGAACATGGCGGGCTCATCCGCGTGCCCTTCGTCACCCAGCGCCGCGTGCGGGCGATGGATCGCGAGGCTGAGCGCGAGGCCCAGGCGACCGGCGTCGAACCGATCGCCCTGCCGGCTCGTCCGCCGCGCGTCCACTGCACCGAGAGCATCGATCAGAATGGCGGTTCGCGCCGGCGCGTCGAACCCGATGAGACGGACAGTTCCCGCGAGCCCACCGGCATGTCCATCGCCGATGCCGCGCGTCCGCGCATCGCCGGCGTGCTGGCGAGCGTGCGTGACCGGCTGCTGGGTACAGCGGGCCGATCGCCGCGGCGCGAGGAGATCATCCGGCGATGCTTCAACGAGCGCTGGACCATCCCGGAGCTGAACGCGCGCACGCCGATTCGGCAACTGGCCCGCGAGCTGGGCTGCTCGCTGGGCGGCATCACGCATTGCGAGGCGCGGTTCGAGCGCGAGGCCGCGGCGGCGATCGATCGCGATCCGGTGCTGGTGCAGTTGCGGCGCATGGCCAAGGCCAGCCCCAGCGGCTTCGGCCATCGCCTGACCGACGAGGAGAGCGGCATGATTACACATTTGACTATGAAACAATCGCCACGCAGCGATCAAAGCCGGCCTGTCCTCAGGCCGGAGAACGAGAATAACGATGCCCGGCGGAAAAAAGCCGATCCCGACGAACAGCCTCCGCGGCTGATCAGGGCGGCGAGAGCAACAGCGCAATCATGAGGTGAAGGTCGCCGGCATTGGTGAGGCCGTCGCCATCGAGGTCTTCGCAGAGACAGCCGGGGCCATTGGTCAGACACGCAACAAAGGACGCAATGTCGCGCCCGTCGATCAAACCATCGGCGTTAGCATCGCCGGCCGTCGGACAATTCGCCACGATCAGGGCCAGATCTGTCGGGTACGGCGCTGCAATCGGCTGCGGCGTCAATACTGCGCCGGAAGCTGCATCGACAACATAAACGCCTGCCGGGCTGCCCGGCCCCTGCGGCACATACAGCATTCCGCTTGACGGATCGTGCACCATCGCCGGGGTCATGTAATTCAGCGACGTGAGGATGTCGGGCCCGTTGTCCGGCCCGGTGCTTAAGTTGAACTTGTGCAGATGCGACGAGAGCAGCAGGTCGGTGGAAAAAGTGAGATACCCGTCATCGGCGTCGATCATGCAGAAGGCGTTGAGATCAGCACCGATGTTATCTTCCCATTCTGAGATGCGCAGCCCATTGCTGCGCAGCAGGTCGAGATCAACCTCCTCGATGCCGCCGGCGTCGTGAAAACTGCCCGAGGCCTTCACATACAACCGTCCCGATTCGCGAATGACCTGCATGCGGCCAAGCGGCGCCGTGCCCTGTAACACGATGGGCTGAATGCCCGCGACCATCGGATCGGCATCGATCAGAACACCTGTTGCGACGTCGATGACCGCAATGGCGGGAACGAGGTTGTTCTGCGACGACACTTGATTGATGCGAGCAAGGGAGACGAACAGCCGTCCTTCGAACGCGGTGATCGAAACGGCATCGGGATTGCCGTCGAGGTCGGCGAAAAGGCTGAGATCAGTCGCCGGCGTGATGACGCCGGTGACAAGATCGAGCCGGCGAAGCTGGGGCGCACCCGCACAAACGACATATGCCATGCGGGGACCGACCACTGCTAGGTCCTGCGGAAGCAGACCCGCTGCGAAGGCATATACGTTCGTCACCGTCCACGAACCTGCGTCGATCGCGGTAATCGTCGCCGCCGTGGGGCTGATCGCGTACACCCGACCCGCGAAAAAGCGAAGCCGGGCGTCACTCGGGACCGGCAGCGCGGGCGTGGCATCGGTCCAGGGAGGGACCGCCTTCACCGCCCGAACGTAGGTCGCGGTGTTCTGCTGATTATGGCTGGCGATGACCAGCCGCCGCTCCGGCGGATTCAGCGATGAGCCCGGCGGGAAGGCTTTTGCCGGGCGCGGCGCAAGACTTGCGCCGACAATTGTCACAGCCAGCATGAATGGGAAAGGACGCACGCGCAAAAACCTGCTGTCCATACTCGCGAAGCTTACCCAAAAGGCATGCCCGAACACCAGAAACGCAGGCAGGCCTTCTCAAAATCAAGCCGATTCGTCGCCGTCGATTGGCCAGTAGGGCCAATCCCGCGCGCCCGTGGCGACCGATATTGAAGCATCAGATCGGGCGCATCTCGATCTCGCGCGAACATGGAGTTTGCGCGAAATTCTCAATCCGACCCCACGCGCGCATGGGGTTCCACCGGACGCAGCACTCTCATGAATGCACCAGCCATCGATGTCCAAAGCGTCTCCAAGAAGTTCCGCAAAGGTCAGCGGGTCGACAGCATTCGCGATTGGTTCGCCGGACGGCTGGGCCGTCGCTCGTCCACTAAGCTAAAATCGAACGAATTCTGGGTGCTCGATGACATCAGCTTTCAAGTGCAGCCGGGTGAGGCCTTTGGCATCATCGGTCCCAACGGCGCGGGCAAGAGCACGTTTCTCAAACTGCTCGCCGGCATCATGCAGCCCGATCGCGGCTCGATCTCGGTCACCGGACCGGTTTCTCCGTTGATTGAACTCGGCGCCGGGTTTCATCCCGACCTGACCGGCCGCGAGAACATCTATCTCAACGCGAGCATCCTCGGGCTTTCCCGCGCCGACGTGACGGCCCGATTCGACGAGATCGTCGACTTCGCCGGCGTCGGCGATTTCCTGGACACGCCGGTCAAGCGCTACAGCAGCGGAATGCATGCCCGGCTGGGCTTCTCCATCGCGGCGCATGTGCAGCCGCGCGTGCTGCTGGTGGATGAAGTGCTCTCGGTCGGCGACCGCGTGTTTCGCACCAAGTGCATGGAGAAGATGGAGACGTTCCTGAACGAAGGCGTCGCCGTGGTGTTCGTATCCCACGATCTCTCGGCCGTGGGCCGCTTCTGCGATCGGGCGATGGTGCTGTCCGAAGGCCGCTGTCTATTTGAAGGCCCGGCGACGCAGGCAATCGGGCGATATCAGGATGCGTGCTCGATGCCAGCGGCGACGGCGACCCCTTCGGCCGACGCCGCGGTGCGCGTGGTGAACGTGCAATTGCGCGACGTCTCCGGCGCGAACGTGTCGGCAGTGCGCCCCGGCGATCGCGTCGACTTCCAATTCGACGTCTCATTCGCGAAGGACATGGCCTCGCCGTCGTACGGTTTTGCAGTCACGCGGCTGCAGGACCACCTGCTACTATTCGAGACCAGCAGCTCGCGCATGGGCCACGACCATAGCGCCGTTCGCGCCGGGGAGCGGATGCGCGTGCACTACTGGTTCGATGCCAATCTGCCGCCCGGCGAGTACGCCGTGGGCCTGCACGTCCGCGAGCGCGATGGACTGCAATATGCCGCCGAGAACAACTACGCGGCGCGGTTCATCATCGACGGCCCCGTGATCGGCGGCGGCTGCGTCCACGTGGCCCCGGCCATCGACGTGCTGTGCCTGGGCGGCGCACCCTCCATCGAGCGGTTCGACATCTCGCGCATCACCGCTCCGGCGGCATAGCCATTGGTCCTGATTTGCGACGGCCTCCACGTGGCTTAATATAAGAAGCTGTGCCTCGCTCCGCGCTCGCCTCCGACCGGACGACCGCACGCTGGAGCGCAATCACCATGTCCATCTGTTTTCGCCGTCGAACCGGCAGGCTCATGCTCGCCTCGTGTTGCATCGCGTTGTTAAGCTCGCCGGGTTGCAGCGACATCGAGGTGAGTTCCCATTATGCACCAAGCGAGGCGCTTACCGCGCTCCCCATGAATTACGAATGGGCAGGTGTGACCCAGGGACAATCCGAATTCTGGAATCAGCGTACGGAATTACGCGAAATGGTGAAGGCGGCCATCGAGACGCGATTCAACGAGAAGGGCTACACCCGCCAGTCCGGTTCGCCACCCGGTTTCTACGTTCGCTTAAACGCAACCAAGGAAGCGCGGACGGACTCGGGAGTAAACCCGCACGGCGAGGTCTATGAGAAGATCGCGCTCATCATGGACGTGATCAACCCGGCGACGAATCGAACGCTTTGGCGGGGCGCCGCAACGGCCCGCCTGGACGCCGCGACCAACCCCGAACAGCGTCGAAATCGCATTCATCAGGCGGCACACTTGCTAGTCGATCGCTTCGCGGACAATAACAAGTAGCCAACTGATTGTGCGTTGTCCGACGCTCGCGCCTGTATCGGCTTCGTTGTCAAACCAGCCTGTAACGCTCATAATTTCGGCGTGGTGATGGACGCCACGATCCTCGCGGACCCGGCGTTTGCGGCCCTCCGCGACCGACTTGCATCTGGCCCCCCCTGCGCTGCAGTGGGGTTGTGGGGATCGTCCGCGCCCATTCTGGCTGCCCACATCGCCTGCGAGCTCAAGCGCCCCCTGCTCTACATCACGCCGCACCTCGAACAGGCTGATTCAGCCCGCGATGACATTGAGACAACCGTCGCCGATTCGGCCGAGCTTTTTCCCGCATGGGAAACGCTGCCAGGCGAGGGCGCAGGGGCCGGTGAAATCGCTGAAGAGCGGACACGCGTCTGCCTCGCGCTGTCCGGCAAGAGCGATGGTCCACAGGTTCCGTTCCTGATCGCGCCGATTCAGGCCCTGCTTCAACCCGTTCCCACCCTCGCGGGCCTGGCCTCCAACTCACTCGATCTGGCGGTCGGTCAGCGGATCGACCCGGAGGCAGTGACACAGTGGCTGATCGATCGAGGATTCACCCGGCTCGATCAGGTCGAATCGCCTCGCGATTTCGCGCTCCGTGGCGGCATCCTCGACGTTTATGCGTGGGCGGAAGTCGATCCGCTCCGCATCGAGTTCTTCGGCGATCAGATCGAGTCGATTCGACAGTTCGAGCCGGGTTCGCAGCGCTCGGTTCGCACACTGGAACATACGCGGATCACACTGCCGCCCGACATTGCCAGGGCCGCGGCGACGGAAACGACGTCGCTGCTTACCTACCTGCATCCGCGAACGCTGATCGTGCTGCACGAGCCGATCGACGTGATCGAGACTGCGCGAACCGTGCTGGATCGCCTCGGCAACCCTGTGGGGCATTTTCACATTGACGCGTTGCAGGATCGCATGAAGGCCTTCGCGCGGCTTTACGTCAGTCGCTTCGCCACCGTGGCCGCGGCTGACGAGAACACGATCGAATTTCGCACCGAATCCGTGCCGGCCTTCGAGGCCAAGGCGACCGACGCCGTGCAGCAGCTCATCACGCTCTCGCGCGACGAGCCGGTCGTGGTCATGTGCGACAACGAGGGCGAGCGCGATCGACTGGGCGAGCTGATTGCGCAGGTCCGCGCAGCGGGGCAGGAATCCGGCGCGACGCTGCCGGACAAGTCGGCGGTCAACCTGCAAGTCGGCATAATTCACGGGGGATTCCGCTGGCGTGTGCGCACGCGCGACGGCGGCATCGGCGGCGGCGTGACGGTTGTGCCGCATCACGAAATATTCCGGCGATACATCCAGCCGCGGCGGATTCGCAAGGTCGCGGCGGCGCGTCCGATCGACTCATTCCTCGAATTGAACGATGGCGACTACGTCGTGCACGTGATTCATGGCATCGGCCGGTTCACGGGCATGAAGACCATGCGCAAGGCGGAGTCGAAGAAGAGCGAGGAGTTTCTCGCGATTCGCTTCGCCGACAACGCGACCATTCACGTGCCGGTCTCGCAGATCGATCTGGTGCAGAAGTATATTGGCGTGGGCAAGGGCCGCCCCCCGCTGCTCTCCAAGCTCGGCGGCACGCGCTGGCAGGCAACCAAGGCGAAGGTCGAGGAAGCCGTCGGCGAGATGGCCAGCGACCTGCTCCGCATCCAGGCGATTCGCGAAAGCCAGCCCGGTATCGCTTATCCGGCCGACACGCATTGGCAGAACGAGTTTGAGAATGCGTTTCTCTATACCGAGACGCCCGATCAGATTTCGACATTGCGCGACATCAAGTTGGACATGAACCGATCGCGTCCGATGGACCGGCTGCTCTGCGGCGACGTGGGCTACGGCAAGACCGAGCTGGCCATGCGCGCGGCCTTCAAGGCGATCGAGTTCGGCAAGCAGGTGGCCGTACTCGTCCCCACTACGGTTCTGGCCGAGCAGCACTATCGCACCTTCAGTGAGCGCATGGCGGAGTATCCATTCAAGGTCGATCGGCTCAATCGCTTCCGCGCGCCGAAGGATCAGAAGGCGACAATTGCCGCGGCGCGCAAGGGCCAGGTGGACGTGCTGATCGGCACGCACCGCATTCTGTCGAAAGATGTCGATTTCGCCGATCTCGGGCTGGTCATCGTCGACGAAGAGCAGCGCTTTGGCGTCGAGCACAAGGAGCGACTCAAGCACTTGCGCAGCACGGTTGATGTGCTTACGCTCACGGCCACGCCCATTCCGCGGACATTGCATATGTCCATGATCGGCCTGCGCGACATCAGCAGCCTGGCCACGCCGCCGATGGATCGCCGGGCCATTGCCACGCGGGTCTGCACCTGGAGCGACGAACTGATCCGCGAGGCCGTGACTCGTGAGTTGAACCGCGAAGGCCAGGTCTATTTCGTGCACAATCGCGTGCGCACCATTCAGGGCATCGCCGCGCGAATCAGCAGCATCGTGCCCGAGGCGCGGATCATCGTCGGCCATGGCCAGATGCACGGCGATGAGCTTGAAGAGGTCATGCTCAAGTTCGTGCGCCGCGAGGCCGACGTGCTGGTCTGCACCACGATCATCGAAGCCGGTCTCGACATTCCCAATGCGAACACGATGTTCATCGATCGGGCCGACATGTTCGGCCTGGCCGACCTGCACCAGCTTCGCGGGCGCGTCGGACGCTACAAGCATCGGGCGTATTGCTACCTGCTGCTCTCGCCCAACCGTCCGATTACCGACACGGCAGCCAAGCGGCTCAAGGCCATTGAGGAATTCAGCGATCTCGGCGCGGGATTCCGCATCGCCATGCGCGACCTGGAAATTCGCGGGGCCGGCAACATCCTCGGCGGCGAGCAGTCGGGCAACATCGCGGCGGTCGGCTACGAGTTGTATTGCCAGTTGCTGGAGCAATCGGTCAAGCGCATGAAAGGCGAGAAACCGCCGGAGCGCGTGGCGGTCAACCTGGAGCTTGACGTTGAAGCGTATATACCGAAGTCTTACATCGCATCAGACCGGCAGCGGATGGAGTGCTATCGACGCATTGCAGCGTGCCATACACCCAAGGATGTCGAGCAATTGGAGAGCGACCTGTCCGACGCCTTCGGGCGGTTTCCACAGACGGTCGAGACGCTGCTGCAACTGGCTGATATCAAGGTCCGCGCGGCGCAATGGCGAATCAAGACGGTCATTCGACGAGAACCGGACGTGATTTTCACGTTCGAGGGCGAGGTGAAGAAACTCGAGCCACTCTTCGCTCGGGCAACCGGCAAGATCAGCTTCCCCGATCCGCAAACGCTCTATTGGCGGTTGCCCGAGCAGTATTTCCGCGGCGATACGCTTATCACCGTGTTGCGCAATTTGTTTCGCAAGGCAGAGGAAGGTAATTCCGGCCCTGCCCCTCCCGCAAAGCGGCCCGCACCAAAACGCGAGGCCAAGGCACTGACTCGTCGCCCCAACTGAAGGCGCGAAATTATCGCGCTCATCCCGATAATTCGTGCCGCCCCGCATTGTCGCGCCAGTCTTTATTCAACTCACAGAGGCGATTGACCTTGCGAATGCTGCCCGCCTATGAACATTGAACGAAACGCGCCGGGGACGAACATGGCCGCCAACAGCCGCGGCCATGCCACCCACAGGCCCTGATACTCTCAACGGGTACGGGGTTGGCGCGAGCTTCGACCCCCCGCAGGCCGGAACTTCCTGTTACCGGCCGATTGACCCGCGATCGGACCCGCATCCGATCGCCCGAGGCGCCGCGTGTCCTGCTGCCTTTCCAGGGACGCGGCGCCTCTTCTTTTTCAAACTTGTTTTCCTGTGAGAATGTCCACCCAGAGGATCAAAAGGGGACCGTCCTCAGTCCAGTGAATGTGCGGACCTTCATCTCTTACGAAGTTTCCTCCGCGCACGTCGGGCCGAGGAAAGCCCAGTTCTGCTCGGTTTGCACGCTTTACGAGCAAGGTGTCAGACTGAGCAGCATCGCGATGAACGCGGGCACATCGGCGGCAGTGGTGCGGCCGTCGAAGTTCATATCGCTCCGCTTCCAGGCTGCCGGACCGCTGGTCACGCCCGTCGCCGCATTGACAAATGCCTGAATATCGCTGCCGTCACGCAGACCATCTCCATTGGCGTCGCCCTGGCACGGAGGCGGCGTGGCCGGAGGCGTCATGGTACTCACCGAGTGCGTGAGAACCCACGCGTCGGGGTCGAGCACGGCATTGGTGGGCACGCCATTCACTGGAATCGCGTAAGCCTCCGACGCATTCTGCACCCACACAACATACGTCGTGTCGCCGGAGGCGGTGGTGATGCGCACGTCAACTGGCATGGTCATCAGCGGGTAACCGCGGGTGCCCTGAGTCTGATCGATGTAGACATATGCGTAGTTTTGAGCACCGACGACGGCCGGGCTGACTGCGAATGTGTAATCGGGGCTGCCGGCGTTCATGATCCACTGATTGGTGAACCAGGTCAGGTCCCAGCCGGCCGAGGCGGACATTGCGGCGGCGAACTCAGCGGTGGTGGCGCTGCTTCCACCCAGCGCGGTGCGATAATCGCGGAGGCCCTGAAAAAAGGCCGTGTCGCCAAGGACATGGCGGAGCATGTGGGCGACCCACGAGCCCTTGTGATAGATGTTGTTGCCGGAAAAAATGGCGCCCTCGTGGTTGATGTCGAGCACATAGACGCGGCCGTCGGTATCTGACGGACGCCGCTGGCTCATTCTCGTTTGGTATGCCGCAAAAGAGCCGCCCGGATGGAATTGCTCCCAGATTGCCTCAGAGAACGAGGCCATACCTTCGTTCAACCAGATATCACCCCATGTCTCGCAGGTAATGTCGTCGCCCCACCATTGATGGGCCAGTTCGTGGGCGTTGACCCAGGTGATCGCGAAGGTCGGCATCGACGGCAGGGTCTGATGCTCCATGAACGTCCCGCCGAGCGTCGGCGTCTCGGCCATGCCGCACTTTTCATTCACGAACCGATACTGACCGAATACATTGGAGAATGTCTCGACCTGGGTGACGAACGTCGCGCATTGCGCCTGGGCCGCCGGCGTGTTGTTTTCCGGCAGCATGAAGAAGTTCATCGGCATCGTGTCGCCGAGGTGATTGTAGATCAGGTCGTATTGCTGATAGTCGGCAATTGCCAGGCTCGCGAGGTACGCGATCATCGGGTTCGACTCGCGCCAGCGGTACCGGTTGCGTCCGGCGGAGAGCGGATCGATGCCCTGCAGCAGACCGTTCGACGCGACAACATATCCGCCCGGCACAGTAACCCAGATGTCAAACGTCGATTTGTCATTCAAGACGTCTTTGCCAGGCCACCAGCCACGAGCGTGAAACGCCTCGCTCAGCGTCGCCACGATTGGGACCGGTCCGGTGCCCGGGTTGTGGCTGCCCCAGTAGATGCCGTCATTGGGCGCGCCGGCATAGCTGATGGAAACCGTAAACTCGTCGTTGATGTTGTAAGGATGGTCCAGGGTGAGAGTCACTTTGTCGCCCACGTGAGTACGCGAAACGGCTGCGCCGCCGACCGCGGTAACACTCTGAGCGCCACCCGTGGGGTTCAAATAAACGACAAATGTCGCGAGATTGGGGACCAGCGACCTGACGGTGATGGTAACCGTGCCGACGATTGTCGCAGCGGCCGGAGAGACCTCGATGTCGATCTTCGTGTTCAGGACATCGGTCCACGTAGTTTCGGGCTGAGGATCGCCGGGGCCGTGCGGAGAGGCAAGGTCTTCAATGGCGCGACGATGTCCGCAGCGCCATTCCGGCGCGCCTATCGGGAAGCAGTCACCCGGCGACTCGGCCCGAGCTGCCGTCATCGGGACGATCACGCTAAAAACGGCACACAGAAAGATTGATCTGGTGTTCATGCTGATGCGTCGCCCTGGTTAACCAACCACCCCAAGCCCGTGACGGACTACGGACACGGCAGTGTCCCAAGCAGCATGGAAATGAACGCCGGGGCATCGGCGGCGGTCGTACGGCCGTCGAAGTTCATGTCGCTCCGCTTCCACGCGGCTGGACCGCTAGTCACGCCCGTCGCCGCGTTAACAAATGCCAGAATATCACGGCCGTCACGCGCCCCGTCGCCATTGGCGTCGCCCTGGCATGGCGGAGGCGTGGCCGGGGCAGTCATCGACGTCACTGAATGGGTCAAAACCCACGCATCGGGATCCAGCGCGGCCGCGGTGGGCACTTCAGCGACCGGAATCGCGAATGACTCGGAGGCATTCTGCACCCACACGACATAATCGGTGCTGCCCGACGCCGTGGTAATCCGCACGTCCACCGGCATGGTCATGAGCGGAAAGCCGCGCGTCGTCTGAGTCTGATCGATGTAGATGTATGCATAATTCTGCCCGCCCACGACACCGGCCGAGGCCCCGACGCTGTAGTCCGGGCTTCCGCTGGTCATGACCCACTGGTTCGTGAACCATGTGAGATCCCAGCCGGCCGAGGCGGACATGGCAGCCGTGAACTCGGCTGTGGTGGCGCTGCTGCCCTGGTGGGCGGCGCGGTAATCGCGCATTGCCTGGAAGAAAACGGTGTCGCCCAGGACATGCCGAAGCATGTGCGTGACCCAGGCCCCCTTTCGGTAGATCGTGTTGTTCGAAAAGATCGAGCTTTCACTGTTCACATTGGTTACATACACCCGGCTGTCCGTGTTGGTGGGACGCCGCGCCGTCATCCGAGCCTTGTATGCGGTGAAGCTGCCGCCGGGTTTGTACTGTTCCCAGACCGCTTCCGAGAAAGACGTAATTCCCTCGTTAAGCCAGATGTCGCTCCAGGTTTCGCGGGTGATGTTGTCGCCCCACCAGTGATGGGCCAGTTCGTGGGCGTTGATGATCGT
>CAYXEY010000024.1:0-21122 GCA_964464105.1 uncultured Planctomycetaceae bacterium | reverse complement strand
CCTTGCCGTAGGAGCGCGTGAGATACCACAGCAGATAGAGCGGCACTTCGGCGGCCTGCACTTCGTTGCCATGAATGTTGCCGTCGATGTAGATCGCAGGCTTGGTGGTGTCCGCGCCGGTCTTGGGATTGTTGAGCGTGATGAGCCAGAGGTCGCGGCCCTCGAAGCTTTTGCCGATCGACTTCATGCCGAGCAGTTCGGGGTAGGCATTGGTCAGATCGCGCAAGTGCTTGGTTATCTCTTCGAAGTTGTAGAGATGGTCAAACGGGATGTTCACCCTGCTGGGGTGAAAGTCCTCGCCGCGAGCTGCGCCGCAGATTGACAGCATGCTGACGGCGAGCAGTGCGAGGGTTGCAAGTCGGGTTCGTGAATTCATGGCGACACCTGCGTGGTGGTGGCGGTCGGGGTCAACTCGACCTTGACATCGCTCACCTTGAACTGCTTATTGAACATTTTGATGGTGAGGGTTGATCCGCGCGGGGCGCGAATGAGCCAGCGAACCTTGTCATTGCCGCCGGAGCCGTCGAGCCAGGAGATCTTCTCGACCAGTCGTCCGCCGAGGATGTTTTCAGGCGGCAGATCGGGCCGCAGCACAAATGGCATGGCCCGCTGCGCGGTCCGCGACATCGAAAGGGCTGTCGGCATGTAGGTGTCGTTGATCAACGACAGCTCGACCTCGAAGACGTCCGTTGCCTTTTCGGTGACCTTCACGCCGGCGACGCGCGGTCGCGGCAGCATGGCCGCGAACTCGGAGATGAACTTGATTTGACGCTCCACGATATCAGGCAGAGCGTCGGGCGGGGCGTTTTCGCGGAAGCCGGGGACGAATCCGCCGATCTCGACATCGCCCAGCACGGGATGCTTGAACGCGGTCCAATCGACATATGCCTTGATATCGCGATGTTTGTCTGCATATTTCAGCCAGCGACGATCTTTATCGATGTCGCCCTTGCCGCCCGGCGCGGACGCCCCGGCATCAGCACCGCCTCCAGGCGTTCGCCCCGGACCACCCGGTCCGCCGGGACCGCCACCGCGGCGTCCACCACCGCGGCCCATTCGCCCGCCACCGCCTCGGCCGCCGCCACCCCCATCGGGTCGGCCGCGTGGGCCGGGGCCCGCCGCCTCGCGATTTTGCGGAGGGCCGGAGGGAGGCGATTCCTGGGGTGAACCGGTAGCCGCCGAATCGTCTGGCTGAGATGACGCGGGTTGGGTTGCGGGGCCGGAAGTCGGTTGCGACGTTGGCTCGTCCTTGGGCATTTGCCACAAAGCGCTGGCGACCGCAGGCAGGCCGCGCTGGCGATAGGCCCATGCGACAAACGAGCCTTCCGAGATTCCGCGCGATACATCGCTCAAGGCAACGGTCTCTTTGTATCGCTCGGCGACTCGTTTCCAGATCGCTTCGTCCTCGGTCGCGACTTCGCCGCCGCCGCCGCCGGCCAGGTTGTCGCCGCGATCCAGTGCGACCACTCCCAGAATCTCCGGATGGGCGATCACGAATTCAGCTAGGGCGCGAGTCTCGGGTGCACTGAGGGCGTATCGACCGGTGCCCGGTTGATGGGGCTGATAGGCGTGCGGGAAATTGCGATCCAGATCGACGCCGCCGGGGCCATCCTCGGCATACTCGCCGTCGCCGTCGGCATCGAGGCCTTCAATATACATTTTGTAAATCGGCCGCTCGGCGATGCCGCGATCGGCCGGGCGCACGAGCCGGGCGTCCTTGTCGTCGACCATGTGAGTTGCTTCGGGATCGCGCACGCGCATCTGGGTGATCACGCCGTCGCCGTTCAGGTCGGACGGGCCGTTGTCGTCGGCCACGCGGTCGCGGTCATCATCAACCGGTTCATCGCTGCGATCGTTGGCCTCGCGAGGCTGCGAGAGGAAGCGCTCGGCGCCGTCGACGTTCAATCTCGGCACGATAAATACATCGCAGACGTCCAGTATATGGGCCGGCTGCGTGGCGGGCTGACTGGTTGAGGCCGGCGCGGTGGACGGTTGAGTCGTGGGTGTCGGATCGGCCCAGCGCTCGGCCAGGGCCATGGCGACATCCGTCGCGGTGAGTCGTGTGGCCGAAAGTCCGGCAACGATCAGCAGCGCGCCGCGCGATTCGCCGTCGTTATTGTTCTCGCCGCGAAGCTCAATCAGCGGAATCTCGCGTCCACGAAATGACTTGCCGATGGTTGTGGATTTAGCACGACGCGGGTGCTTTTGCGTCAGTGCCGAAATCCTGCGGGTCAGGTCGGCGTGCCGAAGCCCCGGCGTCAGGACCGGGTCCTTATCTGTTGGGGTGCTTGCCGAGTCCGGCGCGGACTGGCCGACTGCGATGCCGCCGAGGATGGCGATCAGGACGCAGGCAGCAATTTCGCGAAGGCCGGGTCGCCACACCGGTCGCAGATAGCGCATTGTGTTCTGGATGTGTTTCATGCGAGTAAATCGCTCCGGAAAGGGAGTGTCCTGTCGGAATAATGACCGCGCTGGGGTGGATAATCCGTCGAAATCGCCAGTGTAGCCGTGAAGGAGTGGCCATCCAAACGGAGCGGGTCAGTTAAGTGGGAATTGGGCAATTGGTTTGACGGTCTGAATGGGCTCTCGTTCCGATAAGGAAATGGAGAGTTTTCGCCCTGTTTTGGGCCGGGAATTCCCCCTGCAGGCTTGAAAGACACTCGGGGCACTGGTAGGATGAACCGGTCGTTGGCGCCAAGGCTGACGGCTGCATGCCCCACAATCGCGCCCCACCCAAACCTGCCAAAGGGGCGACGGGGAGGAGATCAAACCATGAAGCGCTGGATGCGGAAGGCCGCGGTGGCGGCCATGTTTACCGGAGTCGGTGTGGTTTTCCAGCTGGGAAGCTGCATTGCAACGTCGATAAACATCGGCCTGAGTGTTGTTGACTTCTGCTCGCTGCTTGGGCCCGATTGCACGCTGGGCCCGATTGCACCGTGCGGCGACCCGACGGTAATTGAGGACAATTTGCTGGTGGATTGCCCGGTTACGATTGTCCCCTAAGATGAAAATGTGTGCGGGAAACTCCCGCAGTCGGATGGCGAATATTTGACGAAGGCCTCGCCTGGCCAAGAAGGATGACCCAAATGAAGACTCTCCGAAGAATGATGAAAGTGCGAAAAATGGCCCTGGTGGCGGCGACTGTTGTCGGCGGAACTGCTTTCGCCAACGGCGGATGCCTGAACACCCTGCTTTCCATCACGCCTTGTGGCACGGTGCTCTCCAGTTGCACGGCTGGCGATTGGGCCAATCTGATCTTCCCTTATCTGGATCTGCCTGATTTCCGGGCCGATCCGGCATGCACTGTTCCGGGCGGATGTGGGGCTGGCAGCGTTCAACCTGCGATTCCCGGTTTCTTCGACAATGCAACCGGTGTAGTGCAGCCGCAGAATAACAACCAGTCGCAAGGCCCTGGTGGTGCACTCGGCGGCGGTGGCGGCGGAATCTGACGCCGTTTAGACAAACCATAAGAATAAGAACTTGATATTTCGCGAGGCCGGCAACCAGAAGGTTGTCGGCCTCGCTCCTTTGTTGGTGCACCGTCTCATTCGCCGCCGGTTTCGGTTGGAGGCTTGTCGGGTTTGAAGGACTCGCGCGCCAATTCCTCCATCAGAGTGCGGCCCAGGTGAATGCGATATGCAACCTGCGGTGAAATGTCGATCCGCGTCGAGAATCCCGGCGGCGCATCGCCGATGAATGCGTAGGCCGCCTGATCGCCGGATCTGAATCGCGCCACGCCGTGAAGACTTCCCTCCACGTCGAACGCCGCGGCCCATTCCACATCGGTCACCGGCTCCTCGGGCCGGATGCTCCAAACCAGATCGCACACCGCTTTTGAAAGGTCGAAGGTCGCGGAATCGGGTTCGGGCCGAATGGCCACGCCGAGCACCAGCATGAATCGCGTCCCCAGGTGGAGGGCAAACATGTCGTCGGGCGACAGATCCTGGGCGGCGTAGTAATTCAGCTCGGTCTGGCCGACGGCAACGAAGAACTGCTCTGGCCCGCGCGGCTCGATTGCCGGCGTGAATTCGAACAAGACAACCGGTCCTTCGCCTTCGAGGGGTGACTTGTCAAAAATGTGATGCGGCCCGAGCTGCGCCGGGGCACGTTCGCGGAGATGCTCGCGCAGATACTGCAGGGCTTCGGCCCGCCAGGTCTCGATCATTTCATTGTTGACGGTTGTCGCCATGTAAAGTCCGGCACACAGTTCAGTCGGTATCAGCCAGTTCGCCCGTGTCGCCTGCGCCGGCAGACGCTACGATATTCCGATTCACCGCGGAAGGGATCATTGTTGGACGCCAATGCAAACGCAAATCCACCGGACCCGCCTCGAATGGAACAACCGGGTCCACGCCCCGGCGTCGAACTGACCTGTCCGCATTGCCGTGCGAAGTATCGCACCCATCGGGCCATTCCGGGGCGGCGTGTGCGCTGCCGGCATTGCGATCATGTGTGGCGTTATGAACCCACCGCGGCCAGCGATGTGGCCTCGTCGCTGGAGGATGTCTCCGCGGACTGGATGCGGCTCGGCTCGACCCTGCTGGCCGAGCACGATCACGCCTCCACCGTCGCACATCTTGTTACGCAGACCGATCGGCACCATCGTCCGCCGCCGAGCCAGTGGATCGACAAGCCGCTGGGGCGGTACGACATTCGCTCGGTGCTGGGCGAGGGCGCGATGGGCTATGTGTACGAGGCCCGCGATCGCGAATTGCAACGCGAAGTCGCGCTCAAGATTCTGCCCAAGCGCGTCGATCCCGGTCACGAGCCGCTGGGTCTCAAGCTCTTTCTCCAGGAGGCCCGCGTCGCGGCGCGGTTGCAGCATCCCAATGCGACGACTGTCTATGATGTGGGGCAGGAATCGGGCATTCACTATTTCGCCATGGAACGCGTCCATGGCGTCACGCTTGCAGGTCTGGTCGAAAAGCATGGTCCGCTGCCGGCGCGGCAGGTGGGATACATCATCGCGCATGCGGCCCGGGCATTGGACGCGGGTCATCAAATGGGCATCGCCCATCGCGACGTGAAGCCCAGCAACATCATGATTGATCGCGCCGGCTTCGTGAAAGTCACCGATTTCGGGCTGGCCGACGTCGAGGGCATCGAGCGAATCAAAGAGGCGGCGGGACGACCGGTCGGCACGCCGGGCTGGCTCTCGCCTGAAGCGGCGCGGGGCGAATCCGCCGGCCCCGCGGGCGATGTCTACGCGCTCGGCCTGGTCATTTATTATGCGTTGACCGGCAAGCGGCTGACGCAGGCCGAGACGCGCAGCGGCCTGGTGCGGGTACAGGCCGAGGCGACGAGCATCACGGCCGCGCAGTTGCCGGCCGCATGGCCGCCGCGCCTGCGACAGATTGTCGCCCAATGTCTACAAGCCGATCCGGCCCATCGCTACAGGTCGGCCAAGATGCTCGCCGCCGATCTGCTGCACGCACTTTCGCCAGTGCAGGAAGATATCACCGTGGTGCTGGCGTCGGATGAGCCGAAGGGGCAATCGAGTTCGGCGGCGGCGTGGAAGTCCTGGGTCACGCTCGCTGCGATGTTGGTTTTGACTGCGGGGCTGTTGTACTGGCTTTGGGAGAGTTCGAAATGAGCTCGGGCGCGCGGAGACTTGCGGGAATTCTCGCGCTCCTGTTCCACTCCGCGGTCATCGGAACTCCGCCGCCAGCGCCGATCGCTCCGACACCAGCCGCCGCGCAGCTCGCCTGGCACGAGCTGGAGTTCTACGGCTTTATACACTTCACGACCAACACTTTCACCGACCGCGAGTGGGGCATGGGAGATGAGTCTCCGAAGATCTTTAACCCAACCTCGCTCGATTGCCGACAGTGGGTTCGCATTGCGAAGGAAGCAGGAATGCGCGGGTTGATTCTCACCGCGAAACACCACGACGGCTTCTGTCTGTGGCCCAGCAAGTTGACTTCTCATTCCGTGAAGTCCAGCCCGTGGAAAGACGGCAAGGGCGACGTGGTGGGTGAGTTGGCCGAGGCGTGTCGCGCGGAAGGGTTGAAATTCGGGGTGTATCTATCGCCGTGGGATCGGAACCACGCTGAGTACGGCAAGCCTCCGTACGTCGACTATTACCACGCCCAGGCCCGCGAGCTGCTGACGAATTACGGCCCGATCTTTGAGTTCTGGCTGGATGGCGCCAATGGCGGCGACGGCTATTACGGCGGAGCGAGAGACAAGCGCGTCATCGATCGCAAGACGTATTACCGCCTGCCGCAGATCGTGTCGCTCGTGCGTGAGCTTCAACCCTCGGCGTGCATCTTCAGCGATATCGGCCCGGACGTGCGCTGGGTCGGCAACGAAAAGGGCTTCGCGGGCGAAACCTGCTGGGCGATGTACACGCCGCATGGCGTAAAGCCTGGCGAAGCCCCGTCCATCGGTGAAACGATGTTCAAGGAAGGCGAAACGGGTCACGCCGACGGGCGCTTCTGGATGCCGGCGGAGGTGGACGTTTCGATTCGACCGGGCTGGTTCTATCACGCGGCCGAAGATGACAAGGTGAAGTCGCCCGAGAAACTTTTCGACATCTGGTACGAATCGGTCGGGCGCGGGGCGAATCTGCTGCTGAACGTACCACCAGATCGGCGCGGGTTGATTCACGACGCGGACATCGCGGCGCTGCGCGGCATGCGCAGGATTCTGGACCAGACTTTCGCCGTCGATCTGGCGCGAAGCGCGAAATCGCGCGTCGAGCCCAGTTTGGCCCAGCGCGTTGGCGCGAATTTCGAAAGCGCCAACTTGACGGACGGACACGCAAACACGTATTGGGCCGCGGCCGACGGCGTCACGCGCGTCGCGGTGGTGTTCGATTTTCCAGCGCCGGTGACTTTCGATCTGGTTCAGTTGCGTGAATACATAACGCCGGGCCAACGCGTGTCGTCGTTTGCGATCGATGTCTGGAAGGACGGAGCGTGGCAGGAACACGCTCACGGCACGACGATCGGCCGGCGGCGCATCATTCGCACGACGGCGGTGACAACACCGAAGGTGCGTCTGCGGATTCTCGACGCCCGCGCGTGTCCCACGATCAGCGAGTTTGCACTGTTCAGGAGCCGATAGCGCGACGTTTCAACTGGACCCGAAGTAACTAAGTCGCGTTACGCAGATCCTTGGAAGTCAAAGCAAAACGGCTGCCAGGTCAGAAGGCCTGGCAGCCGTGCTTGCATTAACTGAGACTTGACGACGATCACATCAGGACGATGCGCGCCTCGATGGTCTGATTTGCGATCACCTCAAATTCGATCCAGGCGCTGGGATACTCGCGCTTGATGGTCTTCAGGTGGTACTTGCCCGGCGGCAATTCGAACCGAACGGTACCGCTCTGTTCGGTGAGAAACCGCGCGACGGGCTGGCCCGTCGCGTTGGAGAAGATGAATCCCGTTACATTGGGGGCCGGGTAGCCCTCGATAGTCGAAACATACCCCACGAAAACGCCGGTTCTCTGGGTTTCGACTTCGTGCATCACCAGCGCTGTCTCGGTGACATTTCCCGCCCTGATCTCGATGGTGATCCAGGTCGTGGCAAAGTGGCTCGCATACGTCTCGACATAGTAAATCCCCGGTTTCAATTCGAGCTTGGCGCTGCCGAATTCGTCGCCGATGAAGCGGTACATCGGGTCCCCGGTCTCAGACGAATAGACATGACCTTGAATCTGGGGAATTGCATTCCCGTTGACATCCGTGAACTTGACGTAAAGCGTGCCTGAAGGCGGAGTCACTGGCTCATCGAGACGCATCCGAAGCCTCATTGATTGACCCGACGCAATCGAAAACGTTCTCCTTGCGCTTGGGAAGACATTCAATCCGCCGCGGACCTCATACCAGCCTTGGGCCAGATCGGCTTCGAAAATGCCCGCTCGATCGGTTTGGAGTTGCACGACCACTTCATTCGACCTCGACTCAGCGATTTGAATCCGAACGCCGGCGGCCGGATCTCCGTTTCGATCAACCACATAGCCGACCACGTGGCCGGGTCGCGCGTCGGGCAGGGGTGGCGCCGCGTGCGCGATGGCGGGCACGGCGAATAGTGCGACGCAGGACAGAATCGACATGGGGATTCTTGAAAGACTCATTGGAAACTCCTCTCTTGATCCATGTGAGCGCGGACTGGGCTACACGCCCTTGGGACTCACATCCTGGGTGCTGATTGGCAACCGTTTAATCAGTCTGTCGAGATTGGCAGGTGAGCCGCCGCGAGGCGTGATCTCAACCCGTCCGAAGTTCCATGCGACATCGGGCTGGAGGAGGTGTCAATTTCAGAAGAAATATCGTCGTGTCCGGTGACGAAGCAGATTTTCGTAAACGAAGCGTTCAAGGGACCTGGATGTCTATTTTTGATTCGGCCGCGTAACAACCAGTTTGCGAGTTACCAGATCGAGTGCACACCGCCGTTCGCGCGGTCGGTCCGTGACTTGCCATCACCCAAGAATGCTGCCGCGCTTTTTTGTCATCGTTGTCGAGTATCGGAGGGCGGATCTTGCGATCAACCGTCGAACGCAGTGTGTGCGCCGCTCATCACGAACCTTGAGAATCGCAGTTTGAGAAACGAAAATATGTCGGCAGATCAGGCGCGGACCGGCATGCCGGTGATGCGGCCTTCGAAGGCGAGCGTGCCGCCGACGTAAGCTTGCGTGTCGCAGACGAAGCGGCGGCTGCGGGCTTCAATCATTTTGGCAGTCATGATGATCTGGGCCGGTGGAATGACCGCAAGGCGAAACTTCGCCGCATCCACGCCGCCGAATCCCATGAAGACCTTTTCGTTGGGCATCAGCGCGGTGCACAGAAACGCGGATAGCTGCGCCGCGGTCTCCATCATGAGAATGCCGGGGAAGATCGGACGACCGGGCAGGTGTCCGCGACACCACCATTCATCGGCGCGGACATCGCGATAGGCGGCAGCGACGGCTGCTTCGGTATCGAGGTGGATGATGCCTTGAAGCTGGCGGAACTCGTGATCCTGCGGGAGGCGCGCGTAGATCTCCTGCTCGGTGTGCACGATCACGGATGAATCGAGATTGATGACGTCGAGGACGGCTGGCGGGGGCATCGAAGCTCCGATTTCGTTTCAAGAACGGTATGCGCGGCGACCGTTCCCGGGTTTCCGCCAGTGACCCTATGGAGAATGTTTGGCCGAAAACCTACGGCGACGGTGAGGCCGGATTGTCCGATGAACGGACCTCAAGGATCTTCTTGCGGACGGTCTGAGCCGCGTTCTTGATGTCCTGCATGGCCTTGCGAACGCGGGTTCCCGCAGCCTTGTTTCCGCCTTCCGCCTTGGCGACGTCGTCCGCGACCCCTTCAACCAGCCTCTTCAGCAACTCATAATCCTGCATGATCTGTCGCTCCGAATATCGTGAGGGCGGCCCAGCCTGCGGGCCGCAGCCCTGTTCCTACCGCAACGGCGGGAGTTTATCCGAGTTTTGCGGCTTGCGACAACTGTAATTTCGGTGCTCCGGCGGGGGGAGGTCCCGGTCGCCCGGTCCAAAGGAGTATTATGGACACCACAAATCGTATATGCCTGATTGCCCGAGCGCGCTAGCCCGCTTGCCATGGATCGGTCGATCCGCTAAATTGCCCGGCTCGCCATTGAGGCCGAGCAGATTAGATAGACGAGGTTTCCCGTGCATTACCCCCATCGACTCAGCCGTCGCAAACGATATCGCAAGCAGGGTTTTCGCGCCCGGATGCGCACCCCAGGTGGCCGCAAGATGATGGCCCGCAAGCGCGCCAAGGGCCGCCGCTTGAACGTCAAGACGCGGCTGTAAAGCAGTTCATCGCATTTGAAACGAACAACGCCCGATTCCGGCAGAACGCCGAAATCGGGCGGTTGTGTTTATTCAAAGAGGTTGGATATTGGCGTCAACGCGTCAGGCAGCCCGTCGCCGGCGTCGGAGCATGGCGGCAGGAATGGCCAGGGCGAGCAGGACCAGCGAGCCGGGTTCGGGCACGATCATGTGCTGGCTGCGCGGCGCGGCATCGCTGTAGATGACGTAGCTCGAGGGCGTGTATCCCGAGAGATCGGCAGGCAGTGCGGCGAGATAGGTGGTGGCCTGATTGGCGACGGCATTGGTCGTACTGTTGGTGCCGACCAGTCGGAAATCGCCAGCGCGGATGTCGAGCACGCCGCCGGCGTCATCGAGCAATTCCCAGATCGCGGCCTGCAACGCTGCTGCCTTGGTGTTGGTGTTGGCCGAGGCCGCGAACGAGTCGAACAGGAACGCAATCTTGATGGCGGCGCCCGGCGGGGCCCAGGTGTTGATAATCGAGGTGGGCTGCTTGGTCGCGGTCCACTGCGAGAGGGCATCGTTGTCGAGATCGACGCAGAAGGCGGTCAGCGGCGTGGTGACGCCGTTTTGAGTTTTCTCGATCAGCAATTCGCCCAGGTATTCGTTGGACGAAGCGCCGTCGTGGCGGATGTTGAGGTACTCGCTGCGGCCCATGCCGAGAAACTTGATGGCGTCCGCGGAAGCGCTCGCGGCGCCGCTCAACACGATGGCACAACCAGCACATGCGGTGATCAGTGTTCGATTCATGGATCCCATCCTTTCCGTCTAAATAAGTCGTGCGAAGCCCCCGTGGGCGGACGCCGTGTTTCCTGATCGCCGGCGCCTCGCGGCACCGGACTCGTCGGCGATCAAGAGGACACCGTTCGTGCCAGCGGGAGTGATGAGCTCAGACGCTTCCGATAAAGCCGGGCGCGGCGAATCGCTTGAGTTGCGGCGGTGACGGCTGGTGTGATTGCAACGGGGGAGCGGGTTGTGTGGAGTGCTTAATCCACGCAACGCTTGCTATCGACGCGTGGCGATAATCATATAGACTGCGAGCGGCGTCGTGGGTATTTCGCAATGCAGCGGCTACGGGGGAGTCGTTGGATTGATGTCGTGCAACACACGCTCGACGGCCGTGGTGTTATCGGCGGACCACCACACCAGCTCGCCAAGTTGTCTAGGCAGCACGAAACGCACGCGGCCATCCCTGTTCTTCTTATCCATGCGCATGCGTGCGAGCGCGTCCCTGGGATCGAACGGCGCCGGCGCGCAACGCGGCAGGCCGAAATCGTTGAGAAGTGTTTCGACGGCAGCCAGATCGCGCGGCGGGAATTGGGTCTCGCTCACGGCCAGCGCTAGCTCGGCGCGCAGCCCCAGCGCCACGGCTTCGCCATGTCGCAAGTCAAGATGCGGCGTGGCCTCGAGCGCGTGACCGACGGTATGTCCGAGATTGAGTGCGGCGCGGCCGACGCCCTGCGTGGCGGTTTCGCGCGCGTCAGATGCGACGATCTTGGCCTTGATTGTGACATTTGTCTCGAGGAGTCGTGCCTGCGCGGCGGCTTCGCGGTTGAGGATGGCTGCGACATGCTCGCGCTGCCATTCGAGAAAATCCGGAGACGCGACCATGCCATGCTTGACCGATTCGGCGAGCGCAGCGACGTATTCGCGCTGCGGCAAAGTAGAGAGCAGGTCGAGATCGATGATCACGGCCAGGGGGTGATGAAACGCGCCGACCAGGTTCTTGCCGGCCGGCAGGTTGATCGCGGTCTTGCCGCCGATGCCGGCATCGATCGCCGCTTCAAGCGACGTCGGGCAACAGATCCACGGAACGCCGCGCTGCCAGATTGCGGCCGCAAAGCCTGCGAGGTCGGTCGTCACGCCGCCGCCGATCGCAACGAGGGCATCCGTCCGCTCATGGTGGGCGGCAGCCAGGGCGTCCAAGACTTTAGACAAACCATCGATGGATTTGCTCGCTTCGCCCTGAGGGACGAGGGTGAATTTGTATTGGAGCCCTGAGGCGGAAATGGCGCGTGTGATTGTCGGCGCGTGCAGATCCCAAACCCGCCGGTCGGCCAAGACATGCGCGAATGGGCGCAACCCAGCCGCTCGGATTCGTCCTCCGATCATCTGAATTGCACCGGCGCCGATGGTGACGCGGCAGGGCACACCCACGTTCAAGTCGCTGTCGAAGCTCGGATCAGGCATGTTGTGGGTCACCCCGTTCTGAGGGGCTGAAACACCCCTTGCGAGGCGATCATATTCAGGAATGAAACAGCTGGGTAACGCGGCTCAAGATCTGGCGCAAGGAGTGAACCAGATGGCTTCTCAATCTGTAGATACCTTACAGAAGCGCACTTGGCCTGCTTATCGGACGAACGAGGGGGAATTGCACCATCGCAACGGCTATAACCTTCTATTTGACAAAGTTCTAGTATCGCTTCGCCAGGGGTCTGCCGGAATGGCAGGGAATGGGTTGAGTCTCTTAAATGATCGCATAATGTTAGGGTTGCGAGCCTGGCGGTAAACGAAGTCTAAGCTTATTTATGGCAATATGTTACATGGTCAACTATGTTGGCTGGTGTCTCGAAAAGTGTTCTCCGGACCTTGACCAAACGACCACCTTCGGATAAGATCGAACCCCTATGGGAAAAGCCGCTACCGTTCGACGAAAACCTGCCGCAAAAAGGCCCGCACCTCGCGCTCCTGTGAGCAAGCAGAAGGCCGCGCCGAGCGGGAAGTCCGCGCACAAAACCATCCGCGGATTTCGGGCCGCAATGGACTACCTCAATACATTGGTGAACTTCGAACGGCGACCCCCGAGCCGCCGCGATACACCCTTCAAGCTCGATCGCATGCATCGGCTGCTGTCCGCGCTCGGGTCGCCTGAAAAGAAGTTTCGGAGTGTGCATATCGCCGGCACCAAGGGCAAGGGCTCCACGGTGGCGATGGTCGCGGGCATGTTGCATGGCGCCGGTCACAAGGTCGGCGTCTACACTTCGCCGCACGTGATGAACATCCGCGAGCGGATCGCGATCGGACCAACACTCATCTCCGAGCACGAGTTCGGCCGGGTCATCGGCAAAGTGGCGGATGCGGTTCAGCGCAACAAGCTGGATGCGCCGACCTATTTTGAAGCACTTACGGCCGCGGCATTTCTCTATTTTGCCGAGCAGCGCGTGGCGATCGCCGTGATCGAGGCGGGCCTCGGTGGACGGCTGGATTCCACCAACGTGATCAAGCCCGAGGTATGCGGCATCACCAGCATCAGCTACGACCACATGGCCCAACTGGGCAACACCCTCACGGCCATTGCCGAGGAGAAGGCCGGCATTTTCAAGGAAGGCGTGCCGGTCATCAGTGCTCAGCAGACCAAGGAGGTCAAGCGCGCTCTGAAGAAAGCGGCTGAGACGGCCAAAGTGCCGCTGCTGTTCTCCGGCGACGACATCGAATACACCTATCGATTCGAGTCTAGTCGGCTGGCAGGCCCGCAGGCTCGGATTTGCATCTCCACGCCCACGAGTCACTACGAGCATCTGGCGGTGCCCATGCTGGGCGAGCACCAGGCGGTCAACTGCGGCGTCGCGATGGGAATCCTCGACCAGCTCAAGGCTCGCGGCATGCGCATCGACGATGAAGGCGCCATCGCAGGCCTGGCCAACGTGAAGCTGCCGGGCCGCATGGAACAGATCTGCACCGAGCCGCGCGTGCTCGTCGATGGAGCGCACAACGCCGCGAGCATCGAGGCCCTGATGCGCGCGATCGGACAGAACGTCGGCTACGACTCGATGGTGGTCATCTTCGGCTGCTGCACCGACAAGGACGTGCCCGGCATGCTCAAGCACATTCTGCTGGGCGCCGACAAGGTCATCTTCACGCCGATCAGCTCGCCGCGCGCGGCTGACCCGGCCGAGCTCGCCGCGGCCTTCGCCGAAATCACCGGCGGCAAGACGGCCCAGGTCTCTCGAAATCTGGGCGAGGCGATGGAGATCGCCGAGAAGGCGGTCAACCGCGAAGACCTGATCTGCATCACGGGTTCGTTTTATCTCGTCGGCGATGCGAAACGCTTCTTCGCAACGCATCCTCATCGGATTGGGTCCACTGAGAATCCGTAAGCGGCGGCGGAAATCGTTTCAACAGTTCGGCACTGTGTCCCGCCAGCAGAAACATCGCCAGCCACAGGGCGAACATCGCGGCCGCGCCGATTCCGCGCAGCAGGGCGGGTTGCCAGAACAGCGTGAACACCAGGTAAGCCAGAAATACAATCGTCATGATTCCTGACACGATCATGCCGTAACGGCCAGACTTTCGCCGCTCGTGCTGCATGGCCAGGCCGGTCGCGGCCGCGCCGAGGCCACCCGCAAAGGAAGCCCAGACGGCAACCGTGAACCATATGACATGCGCGGGGCCGGATTGGGTGGATCGGGCGACTGACGCGGCCTCCTGCGACGTGGGTGAACCGAGCGAGTCGCCGGCGACGCCGAGAAATCCGCCCACGGAGGCTGAAAACCCCCAGCAGCAGGTGCCGATGCTCAGCAGGAAACCGACAATCTGAAAAATCAGCCCCGTCGCCTGGCAAAAGGCACGCGGGGAAGGCGTTGGGGCCGGATCGGGTTGCGGGGCTGGACTTTCGATCATGGCGCGCGATCAGTAATTGTTTATTCGGTCACACTCCGATGGCCTGGGCAATCGGCGTCCTTGATGCGCCCCCGTGCGCTGGTCAATGTTTCGGCTTCTTCTTGCCGCGGCCGGACTCCGCGCGATCGCGCTGCGCCTCGGCTTGCTGCTGAATGGCTTCGACCTTCTTCTGCAGGTTTGCCAGCCATCCTGTCTTCGCGGGACTAGTCGTCGATAGGGCCCGGTTACCGGGCCCGCCATCGGAGGGCGGCTTCTTGTCGACCAGTTCGCCGCGCTCCTCCATATGCTTGATCACGCGGCGAATCTGGAATTGCTCGACGACGCCGAGCAAGCTGTTTACCCAAATGTATAGATTCAAACCGCTGGGGCTGTTGTAGAAGAGCAGGCCCATGAAGCCCATCATGTAGGGCATCATCTTCTGCTGCTGTTCCATCGGATCGGGGATCGGCCGGCCCTGGGCATCGAGCTTGGGCGCGGGCTTATTCTCCGGCTGGGTCAGCTTCTGCATGATCTTCTGCTGGGTGTACATGGTGATGACCATGACGATCGGCAGAATATTGAATGCGGTGATCGGACCGCCCATCATGGATCCCAGCACCGGAATGCTGAAGTGCCACGATTCCGGAAGGGTGAACAGGGCATCGGGCGAAGAAAGGTCCCTCATCCACAGCATGAAGGGCTGGTGCCGGATGTCCACGTTCGTATTCAACATGGACCACAAGGCGGCCCAGATGGGGATCTGGATAAACATGGGCAGGCAGCCCATGAGCGGGCCGGTGGGGCTGACGCCTTCCTCACGGTAGAGCTTGAAGGTCTCGGCGCTGAGTTTCTGCTTGTCGCCCTTGTACTGCTCATTGAGCGCGTCGAGTTTGGGCTTGAGCCGGGCCATGCCGCGCTGGGTGCGGGTCATGACCAGTTGTCCGCGCTTGCTGAGCGGGTGGAGAATGGTCTTGACCACGATCACGAGGCAAATGATGGCGATGCCGTAGTTGCCGACGAACCTGTGAATGAGGGTGACCAGCCAGTGCATGGCCCGGCCCAGGGCGTCAAAGGTGCAGTAGGACACGTCGGGCCGGGAGATCACGGCGTAATAGTTGCGCTCAACGGCGGCGGGAATGGCGGCCAGCGTGGGCTTGCTTTTGGGACCGCAATAGACATCAATATTAAATGTGACCGTGGCGTTGGCGGCGACCTGCCCCGGATTCAGCACATAACGCAGGGTCAGATCGTCGGCGTCGGCGTTGGGATCGGGGGTCTCGGCGGCGACTTGGGCCAGCTCAGTCGGGTACCACTCGTCCTTGTCGAGCTTGGGGGCCATGATGCTGGTGAAGTACTTGTTGGAAAGAGCGGCCCAGAGGGTGTGCTTGCCCTCGCCCTCGCGGAGGACGAGTTCGCGGTTGGGGGCCTTGAAGACGTCGGCCCGCAACGGATGATCGCCCATGGTGATCTGGCGGGACTCGTCGATGAGAGCCGCCACCACGTGTCCATAGGGCATGCGCGGATCGTCGCGCGAGATGCCGCAGGGGCCGGACTCGGTCAGGATGATCTGATGCGGCTGACTGGTGAGATTCTGAACCGAAATGGTGAGCGCCAGGGTCGGGTCGCGCTCGGTGACACGGAAAGATTTGACGATGCGCAGCAGGTCTGCGCCACCGCGGCGAATGGTTGCCTGCAGTTCGACGGCCTCGGCGCCCGCCGCGTTGACCGGCATGGCCGACCAAATCAGATCTTCCAGCGAAACCGTCTCGTTGTCTATTTTGATCGAGCGGCTGGCGAACGACAGTCGCTCCGTGCCTTTGACGTGGTCCCTGAGCGGCTTGAGCAATTGGTACGGATCGTGATCGGGCTGCTTGGGATTCTTCGCGACATGATTGCGATGCCGCGAAAGATTGAGCCGCTGGATCGCAGCGCCGCGCGGCGAGATGACCGCGGCGAATTCATACGGATTTGTAAATGTGCCGTCGGGCTTGCTCTGAACGTCGTTGCCGATGGTGATCGGCTCTGTGGAAGTCGCGGGCACGGCCATCAGGCCGTCGCCGGCCGATCCAGTGCTTGCGGGCGTCTGGGCAATCGCCGGACCTGTTGTGGTTGCCGCAACCGTGTTGCCCGCGCCCGCCGGCTGCGACGATTGAGCCGCCGGCTGTGACGCCGCGGGATTCGATGGCGGAATCGGGTACAGGTAAGCCTGAAGCTTGAACCAGCCCAGCATGATGCCGACCATGAGGACGGCTGCAAGGAGCGTGCGTTTGGTTTGTGAGTCCATCAGGTGTATTTCTTTTTAGGGCGATGCGACGGCGGGCCGCACGCGAGGTTGAAGTCAGGCACAATCGGCCGGATCACTTGCCGTCGAACAGGCGATTTCCAAGGAAGTCGTCAAGAAAGGGATTGTCGCGGATCTTCCGCGCCGTCACGTCGATGTTGTACTCCACGCGGATGAATTCGACTTCGTCGTCATTCACGATGACGTATGCGGCCCGCGGATCGCGATCGCGCGGCTGTCCGACACTGCCGACGTTGATGATTACTTTCTCTTCGCCGATGTTGAACTTCGGTTCGGCGCCCAGCTCATCAGGCGGCTCGAAATAGGGATCGTCCACGAAGACGCCGGGCACGTGGGTGTGTCCGCAGAAGCAGGTCAGCGTGCCGTCCATGCGCTCGAAGTTGGCCATGAGCCGCTGCGGGTTGGAATAGACGTCGTCGGGGAAAAGGTATTCGTTAATCGGCTTGCGCGGCGAGCCGTGTACGTACAGAATGCCGGCCTCTTCGATGCGCGGCTGCAAGGCGCCGAGAAACCGCCAGCGGCTTTTTCGCCGGGCGTCGTCCTTTTCGTCCTCGAGCACCGAGCGGGTCCAGTAGCAGGCCTTTTCGGCGACCGGGTTGAAATTGGTCGGTTCGTAGAAGACGCCGTGATCGTGGTTGCCGCAGAGGGTCAGGCTGGAACGCGCGGCCACGAGATCGATGCACTCGCCGGGATCGGGACCGTATCCAATGATGTCGCCGAGGCAGTAAATGGTCTTGATGCCGCGGCGGTCGATGTCTGCCAGGACGGTCCGCAGGGCCTCGGCGTTCGAATGGATGTCGGAGATGATGGCGATCATGTCCAAGAAGGAGTTCCGCCCGGGTGGGGAAGTATTTCCTGATGGGCCTGCGTACGCGGCGGCACAGTGAAAAACAGGTACGGATGCCTGAGGAGACAGGCATCCCGCGGCCTGGCCCGATCCGCCGCGGCGAACCGAGTATGGTAGGTTGGGGGGTCTGGGGCGTCAACGGAATGGGGGATTTGCAACACGAGGACCGAATATGTTCTCTGGCTAGATTGCGAGGGAGTTGCAACGTGGCGGGTTGACTCAGGGCTCAAAGGCGTTGACCGGGCCCAAGCAGGTATCGTTGGCGGTTATCCCAGGCCACAGAGATAATCGAACTCTGTTTCGTTGGTTCGCATTCGTGGAGGGCACAGGTTCATGTCAGATGCAACGAGCATTGAGTCGATCGCGGGGGAATCGCAGCGCTTTGAGCCGCCGGCGGGGTTTGCGGCCCAGGCGCAGGTGAAATCGATTGGCGAATACGAGGTGCTGCATGCTCGATCGCTGGCGAACCCCGAGGCATTCTGGGCCGAGATCGCGGCTGGATCGCACTTTTTCAAGAAGTGGGACCGGGTGCTGGAGTGGAATGCACCGTTCGCGAAGTGGTTTGTCGGGGCGACCACCAATGCTGCGTACAACTGTCTTGATTTGCAGGTCGCCCGGGGGCGGGGCGATCACACGGCGATCCTGTGGGAGGGCGAGCCGTGCGATGAACGCGGGCAGCCGCGCGAGATTCGCAGGCTCACCTACCGCGAGCTGCTGTCCGACGTGTGTCGATTTGCCAACGGGCTGAAGTCGATCGGGGTCAAGTCGGGCGACCGGGTGACCCTGTACATGCCCATGGTGCCGGAGTTGGTGGTGGCCATGCTGGCCTGCGCGCGGATCGGCGCGCCGCATTCGGTGATTTTCGGCGGTTTTTCGGCACAGGCGATTGCCGATCGTGTCGAGGATGCACAGTCGAAGTTTGTCATCACGGCTGACGGCGGATGGCGGCGCGGCTCAATCGTGCCCTTGAAGGCGAATGTGGATGAGGCCTGCAAGATCACACCGGACATCGAAAAGGTCGTGGTGCTGAAGCGTTGCGGCAACGACGTGGCGATGTCGCCGGGCCGCGACCTGTGGTGGCACGACGTGGTGAAAGGGCAAACTGACACATGCGAAGCGCTGCCGGTCGACAGCGAGCACATGCTCTTTCTGCTGTACACCAGCGGCAGCACCGGCAAGCCCAAGGGCATTCTGCACACCACCGCGGGTTACATGGTCTACACGGCCTACACCGCGAAGATGGTCTTCGACTTCAAACCCGACGATGTCTATTTCTGTACCGCCGACATCGGCTGGATCACCGGACACAGCTACGTGACCTACGGCCCGCTGCAGAATGGCGTGACCGTGCTGATGTACGAGGGCGCGCCGAATTTCCCCGAGTGGGATCGCTTCTGGTCGATCATCGCGCGGCACAAGGTGACCAAGTTCTACACGGCGCCGACGGCGATCCGTGCCTTCATGCGGCAGGGCACGCAATGGCCCAAAAAGCACGATCTGTCTTCATTGAAGCTGCTCGGCACCGTGGGCGAGCCGATCAACCCGGCCGCGTGGACGTGGTACCACGAGAACATCGGGCGCGGACAGTGTCCGATCGTGGATACGTGGTGGCAGACCGAGACGGGTGGAATCATGATCTCGCCGCTTCCGGGCGCGACGGCGACGAAGCCGGGTTCGGCCACGCGTCCGCTGCCGGGCATCGATGCGGCGATTCTTTCGAAGGATGGCGCGGAGCAGCCGCATGGCAGCGGCGGGTACCTGGCGATTCGCAAGCCGTGGCCCGGCATGCTGCGCGGGGTGTATGGAGACGAAGCGCGATATCGCAAGCAGTACTGGTCGGACATCCCCGGGGTCTATTTCACCGGCGACGGGGCGCGACGCGACGACGACGGTTACTTCTGGATCATGGGCCGCGTGGATGACGTGATTAAAGTT
The DNA here is from genome assembly GCA_964464105.1 of uncultured Planctomycetaceae bacterium. GTDB lineage: Bacteria > Planctomycetota > Phycisphaerae > UBA1845 > UTPLA1 > CAYXEY01. The sequence continues at coordinate 1,649 of CAYXEY010000024.1, read as the reverse complement.
TCGGGGCATCGGCTGGGCACTGCGGAAGTGGAATCGGCCCTGGTGTCACATGCCAAGGTCGCCGAGGCCGCAGTCGTCGGATATCCCGACGAGATTACCGGCGAGGCGATCGCGGCGTTCGTCACGGTGAAGGGCGGCATTGCGGTGAGCGATGCATTGAAGGAAGAATTGAAGCAGCACGTGGCCCATCAGGTGGGCTCAATCGCCAAGCCCAAGGACATCCGTTTCACCGATGCACTTCCCAAGACGCGGAGCGGGAAGATCATGCGGCGTCTGCTGCGCGAGCTGGCCACGAAGGGCCGCGTCGAAGGCGATACGACCACGCTCGAAGACTTCAACGTCATCGCGAAGCTTCGCGATGACGAGGGATGACGATGTGCCGCTGACACCAACTTGAATTTTCTTCCGAACGAAACCTGATTTGTCAATACCGCAAATCGGGCGCGCCGAAGCTCGACGGAAGTCGCCAATTCACCATCGTGAATTGGCCCTGGCGCGCGTTTCCGCCGCCTTTTACGGGGCGAGAATCCATGCTATAATGGGGTCCGTTCGATGGTTTGTGCACGTGATCGGGCCGAGCGGCGACCGGTAATCAGGGCGGGGCGGGCCTTGAAAGGCGACAGGTTGCCGTGATGTCGGATCACGGGTTTGAAGGGCGGCAGGCGAGAGTCAAAGCAAGCGGCCCGCGCGGCGCGGCGTGGGCGGCAGTGGAAGATTCAGCCGCAAGCCTGTGAGACGAGCGTTCGATTTAGACATTCATCGGCGGCCCTTCGGCCGACCGGCGCGCCTCAGGGAACGAGGGAAACACGACATGGCGATGGAATCAGCCTGCAAACTGAGCGTGGGCCGGGACAAGTACGAGGGCCGCGTCCGAATGGAAGGCGGCTACATCGACTTCGCCGGCAACACCAAGTTTCGCTTTCGGCTGGCTGAGATTCGCAATCCCCGTCAGGATGGCACGTCGATCTGCTTTGATTTTCACGGCAACGCCGTGGAGATCGTGCTGTCCGAGAGAGCCAGCGGCCGCTGGATCGAGTACATCCTCAACCCGCAGAGTTTGGCTGACAAGCTCGGGGTGCGCGATGGACAGACCGTTCGCATTCTCAATCTCGATGATCCCGAGTTGCTGTCGTCGCTGGCGACCAAGAGCGCGCGGATGGTGCACGGCACTTCGCAGCGCTGCGATTTGGTTATGGTCGGCGTCGAGCGGGCCTCGGAACTACGGCAGATCGAAGACCTGGGTGAGACGCTCGCGCCCGGCGGGTCGATCTGGGTGGTGCTGACCAAGGCGCTGCGCACGGTGACCAAAGCCAACGTGATCACCATCGCCCGCGAGGCCGGCCTGGCCCATGTGAAGGTGGTCGATTACTCGGAGACCCGCGCGGCTTATCGCATCGTGCGGCGCGAGGATGAGCGGCTGCTCAAGCGCGAAGGTGCCCCCACGCGAATGCGCGGTGTTGATGATGCCCCGGCGCCACGCAAGGCGGCGCGGGCCAAGGTTGCGACGCCTTAAAGCGCTCTTTCTTACCGATTGCTAAAATAGTTCCGGCGAAATGACGCGCGATGCGGATGGTTGCTCCGCGCTCGTCACCCTCACCCCGGCCCTCTCCCTCAAGGGAGAGGGAGATTTATGATCGAGCCGACGACAA
>CAYXEY010000023.1:10368-21366 GCA_964464105.1 uncultured Planctomycetaceae bacterium | reverse complement strand
TCCTTGTCAGTGCCCCGCACATAGCCCCGGGCGTCAGTCGCGACGGGGATGCGGGCCAGCGGCGGATCGTCGTTCAGGCAGATGTAAGGATGCTTGGCGTGATCGTGCTGCGAGTTGTAGCGGAAGCGCTGCAGCACCAGTTCGTGGGCCATCACCGCGTTGCATTGCGTACTCTTGGAGCGGAATCCGATGGGACTGAGGTGGGCCCGCGAGAAGGCATCGCGGCATTTGTAAAGGAGTTGCTTGATGGCGGCGGCATCGAGGTCGGCCCACGATTCGCCGGCGTAGCCGTAGACCGCGATCTCGTGTCCGGCGTCGGCGATGCGGCGAATCTGGTGAGCCATCTCTTCGCAGAGCTTGGCGGCACAGTTGAAGGTTGCGCGAAGCTTGTGCTTCTTGAGCACCGCCAGAATGTGCTCGACGCCGAAATCGGACAATTCCGGGGAGCTGTCCATTCTCAGATCGCGCTCGTAATCGAAGCAAAGGCCCACGGTCGCGCCGGCGACCGGCAATTCGCCGAAATGGTTGCCGGTGGCATGGTGCGCCTTCTCCGCCGGCGATTCGACATGCGACTTCCGGAAGATCCGGCTCCACCACGATGGACTTGCTTCGCTCAACCTGCACTCCACGGCGTGCTACGTTCAGAAAACCGGGCTGGCCACAACCCGGTGTTTGTGGAACCGGCCAATGGCCGGTTCCCACAGGACATTGGCCTGTGCCGCACATCGGCGTGAGGACACGCCGGCTCTGCTCAACGCGCAACACTCTTGCGAGCCGCCGCGACTTCCTCGTAGATCGCGCACAGCTCGTCCACGTGCCGCGACATGCTGATCCGCTCGCGCAGCGAGATTGCATTCTCTGACATCTTGCGGCGCAATTCAACCGAGGCCAGCGAACGAATCCGCTCCGCCATCACGTTGATATCATCCGGCGTCGGCAGGATGTAGCCCTCGCGGCCGTCCTGCATGAGCTCGGACGCGCCGTTGTAGACAGTCGTAATGCACGGCACGCCGTGGGCCAGGGCCTCCAGCACCACGCGGCTGCACGGGTCGTAATAGGTTGGGTGCACGAGTACGTCGGCGGCGTTGAGGAACATGCCGCTGCGCTGGGTGGGGCCGGTGAAGATCACTCGTTGGGAAAGTTGTAACGCAGCGACCTGTTTGGCGAAGCGCGTGGGGTTGTCGCGGCCCACGATGAGCAGGCGAAAGTCGCGGAAGCCGCTCGAAACCAGCCGTCCACACGCTTCGAGCAGGGGAGCGAGGCCTTTCAGGCGGAAGTTGTGGGCCACGAAGACCAGCACCATTTCGTTGTCGGCGATTTCGTACTGCTTGCGGATGGCCACACGATGCGCCGCGACGCGATCGGACGTTTCAGCGGCAACCTGCACGCCGTTGAACACCACGCGGACGCGCGGCGGCTTGGCGCTGTACCACGCCTCACACTGCCGGGCTACATATTGGGAGATGGCAATGATCTCTGGGCCGCCGTCGCGAAAAACCTCGCGCTCGAGATCGAGCAGGCCGCGGTGTTTGATGTTCATGGCGGCGGCGGCGCGTTTGACCAGTTTCTGCCGGGCGTTGGTTCGCAGGGCGACGTTTCGGCTCATGGTTTCGTGCACGAGTCCGCCGCGCGGCTGGTAGATGTCGGCCGCGGGCATGGGTAGCACGGCGTGGACGATGTCGAACTTCTCGTCGACAACGAATTTCGTGGCGCGCCGCACGAACTTGGCGGTTCGCAGCGGCTTGAGCGTGATCCCTAGCGACACGTGATGAATGGTCAGATCCGGCGGGGAGGGGCAGCGGCTGGCAGTGATGACGTGGACCTGGTGTCCGCGCGCGGCGAGCAGATGAGCAATCTCCAGCGTCGAAGTCTCAGCCCCGCCGCGCCAACCTTCAATCCGCTCTGTGACGACGGCGATTTTCATGCAGTGATTGCGGGAGCTTGTCTCCCTGATTCCGTGTTCGATGTGTGCCACTGCTTCAAGCAGTGCGTCCACCCGGTGCGTCCTCTCGCCATCGGCACTGCTTGAAGCAGTGGCACACGATCAAGTAGTGCTGGCGACATTTTGTCCGGCAAATCGCGCCGCGCGCTTCGCGTCGTGTCGCGCCATTTTAGTAACGCGATTGTTGATTTTTCGCACAAAAGTTCGATTCATTCGGCCGTCATCATCGCCCCAATCCAAATACCACCGCAAGAAGCGTTGGCGATCCGTTCTAGAGGCCAATTCAATTGGCGTGCTGTAGGCCAATGCGGCGAGGTCCTTGAAGCGCCACCGATCGGGCCTGGCTCGTTTACACAGCGGCACGCGAGCAAGGTCAATAAGGAACAATTTGGCTTCGTTGTCCAACTCCCAATTAACAAAAATGTGCGAGAGATATAGGTCGCGATGGTACAGACCGTGCGTGTGCATGATCTGCGTTATGTGGGCCAATTTCCGAATAATGGCCAGCCGTGTCGACGCATTTGGTCGACTTTCCGCATCACTGCGGCAGCGCTTTGCGAAGGACTCCAAGGATTCGCCCGGAACCGCGCGAGTCACAATGAAACTTCGGCATTCACAACCGGCGCGCATCTCTTCGCCATAGGCGACGACTTCCATCGTCGGCACACCGACTCCATTCAATAACTCGACGGCCTTGGCCTCCCGCCGAGCAGTGGAGCGCTTAGCCCCGGCTTCCCATATGCGGCGCAATTGCTCGCCGAGAGGCGGACGCGAATAGCGTTTCATAAAATAATAAACAGGGTTGCCGTCTGCGTCCGTGGCTGTAAGGCGGATTCGATCGCGGTGGCCAGCCAAGCCTGGTTTTCGCATCTGATCGCCTGCCTGAATCGAAAATGCAGCAGTCAGGCTGGATAATCCGAGTTTTTGCAAGATGGGTTTCGCGAGCGCGTCGATTCTTATTCCGTTGCCATCTAACCACGTTTTCGATCGTGGATTGCTTACTCGCTGGAAGCCGGGGTCATCCATGGGATTAGACTTGGGGAGATAGTCATCCCGCGCCATCGCGCAAAAGAACTGAACGTCCTCTTGATCATGACGGGATGGCTCGATACCTGTGTATCCAGCCTGAAATGCTGCCAGTTCCTCGTCAGTGACGTGCACGCCCGGCTGCATGAGAGAGCTAAAGAGTGTTGTCCACAACGCAAACTCGGTTGGCGTGCCAAAGTAACACTTGCCGCCATTTTCCAGTTCGACTCGCTCGACGTCTATCAACGCCAATCGAAGACCTGGTTTATTGGAGTCGGTGCATCGATCCACGTGAATGTGCTTGGCTCCAAAGTCCCAGCTGTAAATACCTGCGTGGGCGATGCGCCCCATTAAGACGCCGACTGCTTGCCATAAGGCGATTCGGGACGCTGCGTCCACACCGGGTGGGCTGGAAAACCCAGGAACCATCCAGTTTTCGAGTGTCCAGGGGATGCCCACGTCTTCGACCAGAATGAACGCCTGCACCGGAATGCCGAACTTGCGGCGCTCGCCGACGGCGACGCGCTTCATGACTGGCAGGCCCGCGTCGCGCATCATCTTGATGTTGTCCCACTCGCGCACCGGCTGCGAATAGCCCGGCTTGCCGCGCAGCCACGGACGCCAACTGTGTTGACCGGGTACCTTGAACACGCGCTTGAGGAAGAACCGCTGACGCTTGCCGTTGACGTCGAACTCGATCGGCACGGTCTCGCGGTGTTTGTGCCTGCTAGTCGGCGGTCCCGACGGAGTAGCGTTGAACAGCGTGTCGAAATTGGCCAGACCGGCGGCGCGGAGGGCGTCGGCGTAGTCGGGCTCGATTTCGAAGCGGGTGTTCATCTGCAACTTTGCCCTTTGTGGCACCGGCCAATGGCCGGTTTTCCTTTACCTGCTGAACAAGTCATGTTGATGACATCTGTCTCAGATCAAGAGGCCGGCCACTTGGTTGGCGCTACTTTGCAAGACCGGCCATTGGCCGGTTCCACAAAAAATTCAATCGTTGTCCTTCACTGCACGATCCAGCATGAGCGCATCCACCATCGCCCGCGCCGCCGGCGTTGTGTGCTGGACTCCCAGATAGATTAGCAGCCATCGAAGCTGCTCGGTCCGGCTCAATCGCCGCCGGGCCTCCTTATACAGGCACGATAAGTCGCGAAGCCGTCCATGCTCCCTCGTCCACGGGCTGCGCCGTAGTCCGCCGCGCGGGGCATCGAGTAGATAAACACCTATGCCATTCTCGCTCAATCCACCGATCAGGATGTTCCGCCATTGTAGATCGATGTGAAAGAAACCCGCCTCATGCATGCGGCGCACTTCATAATTCACACGATCGAGGATTTCGCGCCGGAGCGCATTTCCGCCGTGGACTCTGGCATCAGGCCAGCGTAATTCGAACAGCCGGTCGAGGCTGACGACATCGGGCAAACCGCGCGTCACGATCACGGCGTCCACAAGGCGCAGGCCGGTTCGGCGGCTTCCATGGGCGACAACCGGTGCAGTGCCCACGCCGATTTCATCGAGCAGGGCATAGTTCGCGGCTTCGAGAGACGCCTTGTCCCGCCGGAAGCGGTGTCGCCATTGGTTTCCAGCATATCTGTAGGTCTTGACAAAAAAGATAGCAGATTCGCCGGCGCAGCCGATGGAGACGCGCGTCGTTCGCGTGGTGCTGCTCCTGCCGACTTCCTGCCCCGGCTGGCGCTCCACAAAATCGATGTGCGTCGTGAAACCGTGTTCGGCGAGTAACGCCGCCCCGGGTTCATCGACGATGGTCCATTGAATGCTCATGCGGCGGGGCGGCCCTGGGGTCCGCCGGCGTCGAGCAGTGGCGGGTCGAAGACCGCGCTCTTGGCCAGCCGCTGCACCTCGGCCTCACGGAAAAAGGCCGACTGTTTCTGCACCGCCCGCAGCCATCCACGGTCAGACGGCTCCAGCCGGTCGGTGTCGAGATACACACGTAGAAATCGCAATTGATCCGCCTTGGAGCAGAAGTCGGGCGCCAGCACGCTCATGGCCGCAATGTCGCGCACGATGCTGTCATGCCGCCACTGCTCCACACGGATGCGTTTGCCCACGCTGGCGTCGAGAAAATAGAACTCCCAGCGGTTGTCCGGCAGGGGACGAATCAAGACATTGCGCCAAAAGAGGTCGCGATGCACAAAGCCGGCGGCGTGCATCTCGCGGACCTGGCGGGCCAGCGATGTGAGAATCTCGCGGCGGGCCATGACCTCGGTCGTGGTCTGACGTCGTCCGCTGAAGGCCTTGATGAACGACGAAAGCGGCATGGCCTTCGGCACCGATTCGGTGATGATGAAGCAGCTCTTAAGAAAGTGGCCCACACGCCGCTCACCATATGCCACGGGACGAATGGCCTGAATGCCGAGGCTGCGCATCATCCGCAGGATGCGATACTCATTCTTGGCACGGCTGGAACTAAAGAACGCTCCCCGAAGCATCGCCCGAAAACGCTGCTTCCATCGCGGGAAGTGATAGCGCTTGATGTAGATGGCTCCGGCCCCGTCGGCCAGGTTGCAGCAGATCGTGTCGGTCGTGCGGCTCCACGCCGCGAGACGATCGCCCACGCAGGCCAGCACCGCGGGGACGTTGTCGAGCTGAATCCGCGCGAGCAACTCGCGAAAGGGCGGATCGATGACCATGTGATCGGTGGTGAGGAGCGACATCAGTTCGGCCCCCCAACCGTGATCGGAGTGCGACCAAGCAGCTCCGCCGCCTTCGCGAACACGGCTTCGGGCTCCAACTGCTGCATGCAATTGTGATGCTTCAGCGGACAGGTGCGCTTCATGCACGGCTGGCAGTCGAGATTCAAGTGCACATTACGCTCGCCGGTGAAGCGCGTGACGGTCCAGGCTGGGTCGCTCGAACCGAACACGGTCACCACGGGCACGCCGAAGGCGGACGCGAAGTGTCGCGGGCCGGTATCGTTGGTCACCAGCAATTGTGCCCGGCGAATCAGCGCCTTGAGCGGACCGAGTCCCAGCGGCGGATCGACGAAGATCTCCAGCGGACGGCGGGCCGCGGCACGAATGCGATCGGCAATGCTTCGCTCGCGCGGCGTCGTGGATGCAATCACGCGCGCCCCTAGCCGGTCGATGAGCATGTCCGACAATGCTGCGAAATACTCGGCCGGCCAACACTTGGCCCAGCCGAAATTCGCGCCGGGATTGAGCACCACCAGCGGCCGCTCGTCGCCCGCGGTCCCAAGCCGCGCGTCGATGGCGGACTCGTCTGCGGTGACGGTCGCCAGTTCCATCCGATCATGCACCTTCTCGCAGCCGAGGTAGCGAGCAATGCGGTTGTAGTAATCGAGCGCCGGCACGGGCACGTACCGCTTGCCGCTCTTCACCGTCGGCAGCGGGTCGGTCAGCAGGCTGCCGCGGCCGTCGCGCAGGTATCCAACGCGCCGCTCGGCGCGAACCATTCGGGCCATGAGCGCTGTGCGAAACGAATTCGTCAACAGCACGGCCATGTCGAACCGCTCGCGGCGCAGCTCCCAGACCAGCCGCGAGAACTCGCTCCAGCGCTTGGTGAGCGATTGTCCGCCTGCCGGCCAGAAGACCTGCTCATCGCAGAACCGCAATCCGCCGAGCACCTCGGCCACGTAGGGCCGCATGAGGTGAACGATCCGGGCATTTGGGAATTGAAGCCGAATCGCCCGCAAGGCCGGCGTCGCCATGACGACGTCGCCCACCCAGTTGGGAATGAAGATCAAGATGCGTTGCGGTTCGTTCAACGCGGTTCCTCGGCGTCGGCCCATATCGCATCAATCCCGCGACATCAGCGGCGCAAGTTCAGTCTATGCCACGATTTGTCATCGAACAACCGCATCCACCGTGAGTGCGTCAGATTCGTGACGAACTGGACAGAATCGCGTATCGTTACTACATTAGCGATTCGTCGTATCGGCCCCGCAGGATGGGCCGGGGCGGCTCATTTTCCGCAGGAGTCGGGCTTTACATGGTCATTTTCGGCGTGGCCAACGACCATAGCCTGGCCTGGTACATCGCCGAACGGCTGCACAAGGAGGGCGCCCAGCTTGCCTTCAATCACCTGCCCGGCGAGAAGATGGAACGCCGCGTCCGCAAGCTGGCTGAGCCGATCAACGCCAGCATCATCGCCCCGTGCGACGTCACCAAGGATGAGGACGTCGAGGCCTTCATGGGCCAGGTCCGCGACAAGTTCGGTCAGATCGACTTCATTGTCCATGCCGTGGCCTTCGCCCAGCGCGAATGCCTGACCAACCGCTTCTGGGAGACCAAGCGCGAGCACTTCAAGGAGGCCATGGACATCAGTTGCTACTCGCTGCTGTCGGTCTGCCAGAAGGGCTACGACATGCTGCGCGAGGGGGCCTCGGTGCTGACCCTCAGCTACCTCGGGGCTATGAAGTTCGTGCCGGGCTACAACGTCATGGGCGTCTGCAAGGCTGCCCTGGAGAGCACGGTCCGCTACCTCGCGGCCGATCTCGGCGACCTCCGCCGCGTTCGGGTCAATGCCATCAGCGCCGGCCCCTGTAGAACGCTCAGCTCCGCCGGCATCGGCGGCTTCGACCAGATTCTCGAGCACTATCCGACCAAGAGCCCGCTGCGGCGGAACATCGATTCCGACGAAGTGGGCAAGTCGGCCCTTTACCTGGTGAGCGACCTGTCCAGCGGCGTGACCGGTGAGATTCACTACGTCGATGCCGGGTACAACATGGTCGGGTGGTGACGCGGCCGCGAATGTATGCTGGTGCGAGAATCCCTTCTCGCACCCACCTGTCGCAGGAATCCCTTCCTGCGTGCAACCCCACGGAAAAAAGCCAAACATGGGAAAGGATTCCCCCGAAGGCGGGTGCGAGAAAGGATTCACGCACCAGCGGAGTTTGTCTATATCGGGGCGAGTGGGGTGAAGCAGTTCATCGACACATCCCTGCCGCCGGGGCCGACCCGCGTGACCTACCAGATCACCGCGATCCGCTCGACCCGCCCCAGCCATCCGGCCCAGTTCACCATCCACTTCGGCGTGGAGGGGGAGGAGCAGCGCGGCGGGCTGACGATTACGGATGAGGCGGCGTGAGGGGGGATGGCGAATGACTAATTGCGAATTGCGAATGACGAGGGGGAGCCATTGGACGCTCGGTGCGGGCGTAGAATGTGCCGATGGCCAGAGTGTCCGCCGCTCGTGTTTGGAAATGGGTTCGCCTGCTCGGGCGGAATTACGCCAGTTTCCCAATTCTGCTGACAGTGTGCGCGTGGGTCGTGGCATCGTACTGGATTGTTGGATACTACATTGTTAACACAATCGCCCTGAGCATCTACCCTTATTCTTTCGCCATTGGCACCGGAAGGTATCCTGGCAATATGACTCAAATTAATGCCGATCGATGGGGCATTTACTTGAGCGAGGTCGTATCGATAGAAATCCGACCGACCGTTTACGGCGATGCTCGCGGGTACGCCATTTGGATTCCATTTTGGTTGGTCATAGCGGTGTTCAGTCCATTTGCATTCGTGCAATGGCGAAGAACGTTGCGCGCATTGAGCATCCCACCCAACCATTGCCCGACCTGCCGCTACGACCTCACCGGTAACACCAGCGGCGTGTGTCCGGAGTGCGGGGGGAAGGTGACGGCAATGGCGAATAGCGAACTGAAAACAAAGCCGCCCGCTCGCTTCCGCGAGGGGTTCTGATCGCGACCGGCCATTGGCCGGTGCCACAAAATCAACTCTTTACGTCCGTGGCGCAGTTTAGTCGCCGCGGCGACTGCCTCCGTGCCTCCCCTCCGCATTGACACGTCCGGATAAGCTGAATAGATTGGCCCGTTGCAATTCAACGCATAAGGAGCACCTCGAATGGCAACCAAGTTCGTTTACTTCTTCGGCAACGGCAAGGCCGAGGGCCGCGGCGACCAGCGCGATCTTCTGGGTGGCAAGGGCGCTGGACTGGCGGAGATGACGAACATCGGGCTGCCCGTGCCCGGCGGTTTCACGATCACGACGCAGGCCTGCAAGCTGTATTACGACGGCGGTAAGAAGTGGCCGGCCGGTCTGGAGAAGCAGGTCCGCGAGAACCTGGTCAAACTCGAAAAGGCCTGCAAGAAGAAGCTGGGTGATGCGAAGGATCCGCTGCTGGTGTCGGTGCGCTCTGGCGCAGCCCGCTCCATGCCGGGCATGATGGAGACCGTGCTCAACCTTGGGCTGAACGACCAGTCGGTTGAAGCGCTGGCCAAGCGAACCAACAATCCCCGCTTCGCCTGGGATTCCTATCGCCGATTCATCCAGATGTATTCAACCGTCGTCGTGGGTCTCTCCAAGGAGACGCTCGAAGATCGATTGCATGCACTCAAGCACCGCGCCGGCGTCAAGAACGACACCGACCTGACGCCCGAGCAGCTCATGGAGCTGTGCGGCGAATTCAAGGGCTTCTTCCATCAGCAGACTGGAGAAGAGTTTCCGCAGTCGCCCTGGGTGCAATTGCAGGGCGCGATCACCGCGGTCTTCCGCAGTTGGATGGCCGAAAAGGCCACCAAGTATCGCGAAGTCGAAAAGATTCACGGCCTGCCGGGCACCGGCGTCAGCATCTGCCAAATGGTATTCGGAAACATGGGCGATGACAGCGGCACCGGCGTCTGTTTCACCCGCGACCCGAACACGGGCGAGAACGAGTTCTACGGCGACCTGCTGATGAATGCGCAGGGCGAAGACGTGGTCGCGGGCATTCGCACGCCGCTGCCGCTGCGCGACCTGGAGACACACGACCCCGATGTGTACGAGCAGCTCTGCGGCGTGCGCGTGATGCTCGAAACGCACTACAAGGAAATGCAGGATCTCGAGTTCACCGTCGAGAAGGGCAAGCTCTACATGCTGCAATGCCGCACCGGCAAGCGCTCGCCTTTTGCAACCTTCAAGATTGCCATTGACCAGGCGACCAAGCCGCTGCTCTCCAAGGCAGAAGCCGCGAAGCTGGTCAAGAAGAAATACCTGCCTAATCGCTATGTCGCCGCCGCGACCAAGCCGGTGCTCAGCAAGGAAGACGCGATCAACCGAATCACCGGGGCGGATATCGAGCGATTGTTCTATCCCGTCATCGATGGGTCGACTGATTCGCAAGTGCTGAAGACCCGCCGCATGGCCACGGGCATCAACGCCGTGCCGGGCGCAGCCTGCGGACAAGTGGTGTTCAACGCCGCTGATGCCGAGCGCATGGCATCGGAGGGCAAGAAGGTCATCCTCGTCCGCAAGGAGACCAGTCCCGAAGACGTCGGCGGCATGCACGCGGCCGTGGGCATTCTCACTGCGACCGGCGGCAAGACGTCGCACGCGGCCGTGGTGGCCCGCGGATGGGGCAAGTGCTGCATCGTGGGTTGCGAAGCTCTGCAAATCGACTATGGCTCCAGCAAGATGATGGTGCATCAGAAGACCATCGTCGCCGGCGATTGGCTCACCCTCGATGGCTCTGACGGAATTATCTACGAAGGTCAACTTCCGCTGTCCACGCCGAAGCTACCTGCCGAATACGAAACCCTGATGGAATGGTGCGACGAGCGCCGACGAATGGGAGTGCGCACGAACGCCGACACGCCCTACGACGCCGAAAACGCGATCAAGATGGGCGCCGAGGGCATCGGCCTGTGCCGCACCGAGCATATGTTTTTCGACACCGAGGAGCGGCGGCTGGCCATCCAGCAAATGATCATCGCCGACACCGAACACGATCGCCGCGCGGCGTTGGACAAACTGCTGCCCTTCCAGCGGCAGGACTTCATTGGCATCTTCGAGGCCATGGACGGCCGACCGGTCACCATTCGCCTGGTGGATCCTCCGCTGCACGAATTCGTGCCGCATGATGAGCCGAAGCAGCGGGAGCTGGCCGAGCGCATCGGCGTGCCGGTCTCCAAGGTGCAGCAGCGCGTCGACATGCTGCATGAGGCCAACCCGATGCTGGGCCATCGTGGCTGCCGATTGTGCATCACGTATCCCGAAATTCTCGAGATGCAGGTGCGGGCGATCATCGAGGCGGCGATCAACTGCTCCGGGCGT
>CAYXEY010000023.1:0-10358 GCA_964464105.1 uncultured Planctomycetaceae bacterium | reverse complement strand
GATCATGATTCCGCTGTGCATCGACTCACGGGAACTGAAGATCCTGGTCGACAAGACCCGCGAAGTGGCGGACGAAATCCTCAATGAGTCGGGCGTCAAGATTCCGTATCTCGTGGGCACAATGATTGAGACGCCCCGGGCCGCGCTGACCGCGAACAAGATCGCCGACGTGGCCGAGTTCTTCTCTTTTGGCACCAATGACCTCACCCAGACGGTCATGGCGCTGTCGCGCGACGACGCCGGCCGGTTTCTGCCCGACTACGTCGATCAGGAGAAGGCCGCGATCTTCGGAGCCGATCCCTTCCAGACTATCGACCGCGAAGGCGTCGGCGAGTTGATGCGCGATGCCGTGGCCAAGGGCCGCATGGGACGAAAGGGTCTCAAGATCGGCATCTGCGGGGAACACGGCGGCGACCCGAGCAGCGTCCACTTCTGCCACGAACTCGGCATGGATTACGTCAGCTGCTCGCCTTACCGCGTACCCATCGCAAGATTGGCAGCGGCCCAGGCGGAGATCAGGGACAAATCCCGGTCCGGTGGCAAAAAGGCGCCGAAGTCGGCAGTCAAGTCCGGCAAGTCTGCGGGCAAGCGAGCCAAATCCAAACGTTGACGCCCACGCGTTGCGTTTTCTTCGTGCGATTGATTCCTGGCGGCTGATCGTCTGCCCTCCGTGTCTATGGGGTTTGGCCGCAGCCGCCGCGTTCATCTCGTCGACTTCCACGCCTGCAGTTGGGTACACTCCCACTTGCGGTCCCTGCCAATTGGACCTTACATTTCCCTAATATACGCGCGGAGCGCGGCTTTTGTAACGGAGACCACGATCATGCAAATGACCACTCCCACTCCCGAACATAAGAAACTGGAAAAACTGGTCGGCAACTGGGTCGGCCGCGAGACCATGTCCCCCGCGCCGTGGGATCCGACCGGCGGGCCCGCCGTCGGACGCTCGACCAATCGCGTGGCCCTCGATGGGCTGGCGGTGGTGCACGATTACGAGCAGGAGCGCAACGGCGACATCAGCTTTCGCGGGCACGGGGTTTTTCATTATGACATGAATGAAAAAACCTACGTGCTCAACTGGTGGGACTCGATGGGCATGGGCAACCAGACCTTCCGCGGCGATTTCGTCGACGATGTGCTGGCCATGGTCTGCGAAGGCCCAATGGGGCATACCAAGTGCACTTTCGACGTTAAGGAGCCGGGGCGATACGGCTTCGTCATGGAAGTGTCGCAGGACGGATCGAACTGGATGACCGCCATGACCGGTGACTACGGGCTGGCGAAGGCAAAGGCGAAGGCGTCGGGCGCGAATAAATCGGCGAAGACAGCCAAGCCCGCGAAGAAGGCCAAGGCGGTGAAAAAGCCGGCGGCCAAGGCGAAGAAGGCCGGCAAGAAGAAAGCCGCTAAGAAAAAGAAGTAGCGGTCCGCGCAGCTAAATTGTGAGTTGTCTTGTTCAAGGTGTGCCACTGCAGTGGTGCATCTTGTTGTTACACCGACCTGGGAAGCGCTCCAACGAAAGCAGGGATGCGATGCCTGACGCTATCATCGGTTGCCCCAAGTGTGGCGCGCAGATTGAGTTGACCGAAGCGCTGGCCGCGCCATTGGTGGCGGAAATCCGGCGCAAATCCGAGGCCGATGCGCTGCAGCGTGAGAAGGCCCTGCTGGCCCGAGAGGAGTCGCTGTCCAAAAAGACGTCAGACTTGCAGAGTCAGGCCGCGCGGCTCGAAGTAACAATCCACGAGCGATTGACCGCCGAGCGACAAAGGATCGCCGCCGAGCAGGAACTCAAGGCCCAGGCCGCCATCGAGACTCAGCTCAAGGAACTGAAGTCCAATCTCGCGGAGAAGGATCGAAAGCTACAGGCCGCACAGGCGGCGGAGTTGTCCGTGCGCCAGGCCCGCGAGAAACTCGAACGCATCGCCGGTCTGCTGGCCGACGACGACGTTGCCGAGCGCGGACGCGTCCGCGAGGCGGCAAAGAACGAAGTGCTCGAGCAGATTCGCCTGAAGGATGCTGAGAAGGACAAGGTCATATCGGATTTGAAGACCCGTATCGGCGAACTGCAGCGCAAGGCCGAGCAGGGATCGCAACAACTTCAAGGCGAAGTGGCCGAACTGGCCCTGGAGGAGATGCTGCGGCTCAAGTTCCCGCGTGACACTATTGAGCCGGTGCCCAAAGGCGTAAGAGGGGCGGATTGCATTCAGCGCGTTTTCAATTCGGCCGGCCAAGCCTGTGGCGCACTCATCTGGGAGAGCAAGAACCACAAGGCGTGGTCGGACAACTGGTTCAGCAAGTTGAAGGAAGACCAGCTTCAAGCACGTGTGGAAATCGCGGCAATCTGCTCGACGATTCTTCCGAAGGGCGTCCAGCGTTTCGACTGCATCGACGGCGTCTGGGTGTGTGAACCGGCCTGCGCCGTGCCGATGGCGGTGGCGTTGCGGCACGCATTGATCGAGGCGGCGTCATCGCGCGTCGCCTCAGAAGGCCGTCACGGCAAAATGGAGCAGGTTTACGAATACCTCTGCGGCCCGCAGTTCAAGCAGCGCGTCGAGGGCATCGTCGAATCGTTCACCACCATGATGGAAGACCTCGAGGCCGAGCGCAAGGTCATCACCAAGCAGTGGGCCAAGCGGCGCACGCAGATCGAGCGGCTCATCGAGAAAACGGTCGGCATGTACGGCGATTTACAGGGCATCGCCGGGCGCAGCCTGCCGCGCATCGAATCGCTTGAGCTTGAGTCTCTCGACGGGAATCCATCGGAATCGCTCCGGCCCGTGTTGCCGCCGGCAGATAGGTTTGACCGTGGCGGGGGATCGATGTGACGGACCTCACGGCTGAGGCAGGTCCACGGGTCGAGCGCGTTTCATTTCGCCGATGGCTGCTCGCCTACGGCTCGCTGCTGCTGCTCGCGATCGCGGTGTATGCACCCACGCTGAACCATGAATTCGTGTGGGATGACCACGAGCAGGTGAAGGACAACGAGTACATCCGACACTGGTCGAGTTTCCCGGAATTTTGGAAAAAAGACATTCTGGCACTTTCGCGCAAGGGCGGGATCTTCAAGTCAAATTACTACCGTCCGCTGTTTTACACGCAGTATTTGCTCTATTACCAGTGGTTTGAATTGAATACCAAAGCATGGCACGCGATGGCCATCCTTCAGCATTTCTTCGCCAGCGCCGCGGTACTGTTCTTCGTGAGGCGACTAGGCTTCGTACTCGCTGTTGCATGGCCGGCTGCATTGTTGTTCGTGGTGCATCCGGCGCATGGCGAATCGGTGAGCTGGATCGCGGCGGCCTTCAACGATCCGCCGGCGGCCACGCTGCTGCTGCTCGGACTCTCGGCCTACGCCACCTGGGCCATACGCGGTCAGTGGTACATGCTGCTGCTGGCTGTTCTCGGCTATGCAGCCGGACTCTGCATGAAGGAGTCGGCTCTGTCGATGCTCCTACTCGCGCCGTTGGTGCATTGGTACGTCTTGCCCAGTTCGACGCCGCGAACCTGGCCTGCTCGGGCCTCCGTCGGAATGGCCGCTCTGGGATTGTTGACGATCGGCTATTTCCTGCTGCGGCGGCATCTTTTCGGATACGCCCTGGGAAACTACGAAGGCACCAAGCCCGTAGGCGAACTGGTGCCCACGTTTCCGGCATTGGCGCTTTACTACGTGCGTTTTCTGGTGTGGCCCTTTGGATTCAGCCCGAGCTATCCGCTTCGATACATCCCCGCGCTGGGCGATCTGCGGTCCTGGGGTGGACTCGTCGCGATCGTAGTGCTGACGGCCGTCATCTGGATCGCCACGCGCAAGGCGCGACCGCTTCGTTTCGCGGCCTTCTGGACCGCATTCTGCATCTGGCCGGTCTTCAACATCCGATCGTTCCGCGAGGAGTATCTGGTTCACCAGCGATATTTGTATCTCGCGTGTCTCTCGGTCTGCCTGGCAATCGCCTGGCTGGCGTGGCGGTGGATTGCGAGCAACAAAGCCCGCGGCGTTGCCATTGCCGGTGTACTTGCCATATGGGCGGGCAGCAATCTCATGTACAACCCGGCGTGGAAGAGCGATCACAATCTCTGGGTTCGCATTACCGAGGTAGACCCGGGCAACGCCGCCGGCCTTGACTGGCTCGCGAATGAGGCGCGGCAGGCAGGGAACTTCGCCGACGCGGACGCATTGATCGAACGTTCGATCAAGGTCAATCCGCGTTCCCCTCACCCGTATATTGGTCGAGCATTGATTCTCAGCCGCGGTCTCAAACGTCCCCAGGAGGCGCTCACCTGGTTTGAGCAGGGGATACGCCTGCATTGGGCCGATCGAGCGCCGGATCCCGTTGCCATTGCCAAGGCCATGGATGGCTACGGTTTGTGTTTGCGCGAGGTCGGTCGCGTGGAAGAGTCGATTCGGCAGTATGTCGAAGCATCGGAGCTGCCGCCATATCTGCCGGACATTGCATCCAATGCGGCCCGATTACTCCTGGAGGCCCAACGCGGAAACGAGGCCTATGACGTGCTCGCCCGCGCAATCTCCCGTCACCCTGAAAGTTCCACCCTCGTGAATCGCATGGTGCAATTGTCCGCCGCGATCGGGCGGCATGACCAGGCGATCGAATGGGCCAGTATCTACATCCAGCGTTTTCCGGGAGATCCCAACGGGCCGAAGTTGCTCGAAGCGGCCAGGAAAGTCGCCGGACGGCCATAGCGACGGTCGCTACCCGATCAGCAACCGATCAAACGCGGCCTTTGCCCGTTGCAAGTCCACGGCGGGCGAATTCCCCGTCGAACGACTCAGAATCAAATCACCACCCGCGCCGGCCTCGTCGAGCGCGGCCAGCAGCGCCGCGGGATCGAGCCGACCCTCGCCGAGCGGCACTTCGTAACCCGTGGCATCGGGCGAACCGGTGACCGCGTCGCGCACGCGGGCGTGTTTGATTCGACCCGCCAGCGTCGCGCCCAGCGCGTTCGGATCGTCTCCGCGCATGATCATCGCTCCCGTATCGGCGCTGGCCGCGAGCCACGGACAGTTGATTTCGCCGAGCATTTGCGCGAGATCGGCCGAGCCGATGCCATGGGTCTCAATCGCCACGGTCACGCCGCATCGATCGGCATCATCCGCCAGCATGGCCAGGGCCTCCCGAATGCGCCCCGCGTCTTTTTCCAACCCGCCGCCGCCGATTGCCGTTGACGCCACCGGCACGTGCAGGTCGGCGGCCAGCCGAATGACGCCGCGCATCTGGTCGATTCGCCGCTCTCCTCCTGTCGGGTCGCCATAGCTCGCGCCGCCGACGGGTCCGCGCAGGCTGGCGAGTCGCAGGCCGAGATCGGCGAGATGCTTGGCGAGGTGCCGCTGGCCCGTTCGCGAAAGTTCGCCTGGCGAAATCGGCCCCGTGAGGGCGGAGACGTCGATGGCGTGAAAGCCCATCGCGCGGGCGCGGTCCATGGCCGCCCGGGTCTCCACGCGGAGATCATCCAGACAAACGCCCAATTGTGGCCGGTGCAGGCTCGACATGCGGGCGGATTATAGTGCGTTCGCGTTTGACGATGTTCGCCGT
The DNA here is from genome assembly GCA_964464105.1 of uncultured Planctomycetaceae bacterium. GTDB lineage: Bacteria > Planctomycetota > Phycisphaerae > UBA1845 > UTPLA1 > CAYXEY01. Next base: position 4,815 of record CAYXEY010000023.1, on the reverse strand, counting down.
AGAGCGGACCATGCGACGAAGTGGGCACCGAACGATTTGATCCCGAGCGAGTCATCTTCACCATTCGCGATAGCACCGCGGTGCATCGCGAGGAGATCGCGGAGTTGTTTGACGCGCTGGAGCCGCTGGACGCCGATGAGGCCGAGCATCTCGTCGCCGTCTCGGGCGAGGATGAGCGAGGCTACGGCCCGCGACCGATCGAGCGTTTTCGCGAATCGCTCTTTGCCCTGATGGACGAGTTTCTCGCGGATGACGACGGCGGCTACCGCGAGATGTCCGTGCATGCGATGCGGCATGTCCGCTGGCCGAAGGCGATTGAGATGTGGTTCCAGGTCCGCACGCAGGGTTCGCCGACCAGCGTATGGTTCAGGCACATCGTGGTGCGGCTCATGCAGAGCGGCACGGAATTGAACAGAACCGGACGGTCCTCAGTCCGCTCCGAAGGAGTCTGGGTCTACGCATCAATCGGCGGAAAGGGGGGGGCGGTGGATGATTGAAATTGGGCGCGGCCCGCGCGGATATCGGCTTACCGGCGTCACGCAGATTCCGCGTCCGCGCGAGGAGGTGTTCGCCTTCTTCGCGGATGCGCGAAACCTGCAAACACTCACGCCGCCGTGGCTGCACTTTCAAATCAAGACGCCCGGCGAAATAAGAATGGCATCCGGCACGCTCATCGACTACAGACTGCGCGTGCGCGGCCTCCCGATCGCCTGGCAGACGCTCATCGACGCATGGGATCCCCCGCATCGCTTCTCCGATCATCAGCTTCGCGGGCCGTATCGCTGGTGGGAGCACGAGCATCGATTCGAAGAGCACGAAGGCGGCACGCGCATGACCGACACGGTTGACTATGGAATTCCGCTCGGGTTCATCCTGCACCCCCTGCTGATTCGTCGCGATCTGCAGTCGATCTTCGCATATCGTGAAGAAATGATGCGGCGTATTTTTCCGTCACATCAAAAATGAGGCGAAGGCTTGCCGAATTGCGAACTGTCATGTAGGGTTTTCCCGCAGGCCGCGATGCGCGCGGCGGTGTGACTGATTATTGCCCTCGCGAAATGGAGACGACGAAATGAAATTGGCAGCCTCGTGGAAGGGATCTCGATTGGCTCGCATCTCGGTACTGGTGCTTACAACGGCTTTCGTAACGGTCACGATGGGGCTTTCATGTCCCGGCGGCCCCGGCCCGGGGCCCGGCAGCTCGCGACAGCTCTTCGTCGTCAATAACAACATCGGGGTGACCAGTCATACCAATGCGGATACCGCCAATGGCGATGTTCTGCCGGCGACCGAGCTGCCGGCCGGCGCTGCAACCGATTTGTTCCAGCCCCGCGCGATCTGCGTGACCAAGGACAACCTGTTGCTCGTCGGTCGCCAGAATGGCGGCATCACGGTTCACAACAACGCGACGACCGTCACGGGCAACAAACTTGCAGATCGCATCGTCGATGGCAACCAGACGCTCTTGAACGGGCCGATCTCGTTCGCCTATGACAAGACCAATGACCGTCTCTACGTCGGCGACATCGACGCCTCCAACGGCGTGCTGGTGTTTAATAACGTCGGCAACGCCGCGTTCACCGGCAACAAAGTTCCGGATCGAAAGTTCAATCCGCCGGATCGCAAGCCGGACGACGTATCGGGAATGACCATCAACGCGATGGACTTCGACGCGGGCGGCAGCCTGTATGTCGCTGATACGTCGGGTTTGAATCTGAACAGCAGCCGAATTCTCGTGTTCGACACCCCGGCAACCTCAAGCGGCAGCACCACGCCCGCGCGGACGCTGACCTCGCTTTCCTGGACGGTGATCGAGGATCTGGCCATCGATTCCAACGGCAATATGTACGTCGTTGATGGGTCCGCCAATGTTTACGTGTACACCAACATCGCCGCGGCGACGAACCCGATCGCTCCGGCCCGCACCATCACGATCACCGGCAATGGCGTGGCCCTTCGCGGCATCCTGATCGGCATGAACGGCGTGGGCTATGTCGCGGATGCGGGAAATCACGCAGTACATAAGTTCAATGACATCAAGACAGAGCAGGGGTCGCAACAAGGCGACACCATCATCGACGGCTCCAATACGGGGCTGTTCACGCCGCGGCAGATGTTCATCGTGGAGCCTTAAGGAACGGGCTTGAATTTCAAATTGAACTCAAGCGGCCGCTCGATCGATATGATCGGGCGGCCGCCGTCTTTTTGTGACCTTGTTTATCGGATTAGGACGGGTGTCCATTGGTTTGGAGGTTAACCGTGGGCTTGCTGAGCGAGCCAATCCAGTGAAATCGTGTCGTGGTTTTCTTGCGTTTTAGGTCGCCGAATGTTTACGATGCCGTTGCGTGAGCAGCAGCCTAGGTGGGCGAGGGGGATCTGGGCCCTATCGCCATCCGACACTCGGGTTGCGCCAATGCGCCTGTCGTTTCCGCGTGTGGTCGTTTTGAGCCAACGAACCCCCGCGATTACCGAGGCGTCAGCACATTCTCACGTTTGAGCCGTTTCTCCATTTTCGACAGCGAAAAAAACGCGACTATGTAGTCGCGCGCGAAAAGAGGCGCAAATGCGACGGTTGTGTTGACCGGTCTCGTTTGCAATCAGGCGATCCGGAGGATTTATGAGGTTCCAAAATCCGATAGCGAAGAGAGCATGTTGTTGCGCGGCCTTGGTGGCCGTGTTGGCGCTTACATCACAAGCGTCTGCGCAAGTCAAGATCAGTCAGGTTTACGGTGCGGGCGGTAACACACAGGCGCCGCTTGCGCATGATTACGTTGAGTTGTACAACACGGGAGCTCCGGCAGACCTCACGGGTTGGTCGGTGCAATACGCAGCCGCGACTGGCACGACCTGGACCGTGACTGCATTGCCGTCCGTCATTCTCGGCACCGGAAAGTACTTCCTCGTGAAGCAAAGCAACGGTGGCACGATCAATGACGAAACGGGAACGGTTGCCATCGGCAATCAGGTGCCCGGCCTGCCGGCGCCCGATGCGACCGGGACCGCCGCCATGGCAGCTGATGCATTCAAAGTTGCCCTGGTGAGTTCAACCACGGCGTTGGTCGGCGGCACGCCAACTTACGCCGCCAATCCGACTCTCGTCGATTTCATTGGTTGCGGAACCACCGCCAATTGGAACGACGCCTCTGCGAATGGCGCAGCCCACGTCGCCGCGAATAATGCCCCGCCGGCTTCGGTGGCCCATGCACTCTATCGCCTCAATTGCGGCCCCACCGACACAAACGTCAGCCGCGCCGACTGGGCCGTAGGTTGGCCTGCGCCGCGAAACACGGCGACCCCGGCGAACCTGGGTATTTCGACCATCGGCACAGCCCTTCCGTTGACCGTTGAGGAATTGCAGTCGATTCGACTGACCGCAACACCGTTCCGCTGCGCCACAAGCGATCTGGGCACCGGTACCACTGTGTCGGTCGACACGACGCTGATTGGTGGCGGGCCGACCGCAATGCTCGATGGCGGTGTCGCACCGGACGAAGTCGCGAACGATGGTGTCTATACAACCGTCGTTACGGTGCCCGCTGGCACGGCGACGGGAACCAAGAACCTGCCGGTAACGATCGCTGATGGCGGCGGCCTCTCCGGTGGCAGCTACATCAGCATCCTGGTCAAGGCCACGACCACGCCCGACAACGACAATTGCATGGGCGCGGCTCCCCTGGCTGTTCCTTCGCAGACCCTGGGAACGTTTACAGGTTTGACCGTTGAGTCGAATTCGTGCGGGCCAATACCATCAATGACGGCCAAGCGAGGTATGTGGTTTACCATAGTCGGCACGGGCAACACCATTACGTTGACCACATGTGCCAGCCCGTTGAATGGAACTGCGATCCCCGACACGGTCATTGATGTGTTCTGCGGCTCCTGCGACGGCCTCACAACAATCGCCGGAAACGATGACACGCCTGCGCTGTGCGGCGTGGGAACTGGAACTGAACGGCGATCGACTCTAAGTTTCTGCTCAGCGCTAGGTACGACCTATTACGTTTGGCTGGCCCCGTTCGCCACAGGCGCACAGACTTTTGCGTTCACGCTGGATATTACCGATAGCGGCGCGGCCTGTGGAACGGCGTTCCCATGCACGTCGTGCCTGGGTGTTTCCGGTCCCTACACGGAGACTGAGCCGGGCTACGGTCCCCACAACAACGACGGTTGCGGCTCGACGCCGAACCTCTTCACCGACATTGCCAGCCCGGCCACCGGATCGACGGTGATCCGCGGTGCGGCTCGCGGCATGACGGGCAACCGTGACGTCGATGCTTATCGTTTCCAGGCCACCACCTCCGGTGTCCTGACAATGACCATGGATACGCTCGGCGCGAATGCGCAGGCCCAGCTCAACACGCTCGCGGCGGGCGGCGTTTGTCCGCAAGTAAGCGTTGTGAACACCCCAGTAACCACCGCGCGATGCGCGACCGGAACGCAGACGTCCGTTGCCGCGACGATTAACGCCGGCCAGTGGTATGTCATTCAGGTCGTGGGCGGAATCGGCATTCAGGTCACCGCCCCCGCCACCTTCTTTGGCGGACAAATGCCAGGTGGCACGACGCACCAGTACACCCTGACATTGAATCTTGCTCCGGCAGGAGCGTGCTGCCGACCCGACGGCACGTGCGCCGTGCTGACCGAGGCTGGTTGTGACTCATTGGGCGTCGGTGGCAGTCCGTTCGGCGCTGGCGGTACCAGGGCGACGACCACCGCGACGAACCTCGAGCGCGGTGGAGCAGTGTTTGGATCTGGAGGCAGCAGCACCTTCGGCGGTAGCACGACTGGAGGTGCTGTGAACATCGGCAGCAGTCC
>CAYXEY010000022.1:20252-21491 GCA_964464105.1 uncultured Planctomycetaceae bacterium | reverse complement strand
ATCGTACCGCCCGCTTCAATCAGTGTCACTTGAGTGCTACGCAGAATGAACCGCGACAACCGTGTGACTCTTCATCTGCGGCGCTTCATCAACAGGAGCCCGGCCGCTGCAAGCATGGCCCCCATCGACGGCTCGGGCACTACCCAAGTTCGAAAGGCGAGGTCAAGTCCAGGCTGAGGAAGTCCCTGAAGAAACCCCATTCCGCGCGGATAGATATTGTCAACCAATGAGAGATTCCACCCGTTCCACCACCACCGCCCTTCGAATGCGGTCGCGGCATCATTCGCCTCGATCACATAAGTGTCGCCGACAATGGCCGTGAAACTCAGCGGAAAGTGCACCCAACCAACGGTCCCGATGGGCGGAGAGAGCGTCGAGCTTGCCACGACCGGTCCGGTCAGCGTCCCGGAGTGAATAAGCACTGTCAATGGAAGCGGCGGCTTGGCCGGATCCTCATGAAGCCAGAGATCGACGCCGGTGTGCTGGGCAATCAGCGGAGCGAAGGACTGCCCAATCGGCTCGTAAAATGAGATTCGAAAATTGATGTAGTCGGGAATGACCTGCTGCTGATCGACGATGTCGCCTCGCGCGACGGATGCGATCGCAAAAAGCAGCAACGCGGTATATGCAAATGCACGCATACGAGGACTCCCCGCAAACCCCATATGATGATACCTTGCGATCGCTCCGCTCCAAAGCAATTCGCGCGACGCCCCTGCGTGATTCGCGATCATTAAAGACAAGAGGCCGGGTCATTGCTGTCCCGGCCTCCAGGTATCAGTTTTGAGATGAAAAACTAAGGATCAGGCTTCGCTTGCTTCGGCCTTGGCCGGCGACTTGCCCTTGCCCTTGGCCTTGCCGCTCTTCTTACCCGCTTTGCCCTCCATGAACTTGATGCGGTTGGCGGTCTTCTCGCGGCGGCGGCTGACGGTCTTCTCGCGCTCGTTGGAGCCGGCCTGCTCGCTGCCGACCAGCTGCAGCATGGCCAGGTCGCCGCCGTCGCCGATGCGCCGCAGGGGCAGGCGAATGATGCGGGTATAACCGCCCGGGCGATCCTTGAACCGCGGGGCGATTTCGCTGATCAGCTTGTGGCTGACCGTCGAGGCGACAAATGTAAACTTCTTCTTGTTGTACTTCACCGGCACCGCGCCGGTCCGGTGCTTGCGACCGCTGCGGCCGCGGAGCACGCGCTGGCGGTCGGAATCGGACATGTTGTCGTAGGTTTCCTGATGCTCGGCG